>PBFM01000005.1 GCA_002718655.1 Fidelibacterota bacterium | reverse complement strand
CCCTTACTCGCTTAGCAGGCGAGCGCCTTCAGCCACTCGGCCACCTCTCCTTAATACATATTAAAGTTACATATAAGTTAGCAATTATCTATTCGGTGTAAAAACTAAATAGAATCTTTTATTTTTTACTTCTAAAAAGAATTATAGCAAATTACTTATTTTTGAAACAAGCTCTGCCAATCCATACCCTGTAACAGAAGATATAACAACAACCTCCTCTTCAAACATACTCCATTCTTTCGATAATTCGAAGTTGGTATCTTCTTTTGTTCGACAGATAAATTTTTTCTTGAGTGCAAGGTCTGGATTAAAATTTAATAATTCCTCATTGAGAGTTTTAAATGTTTCCATAGGATTATCATCTTGTGATTCAATTAAGAACATCAGAATCTTGTTTCTTTCAATATGTCTAAGAAATTTATGTCCTAAACCTTTCCCCATACTTGCACCTTCAATAAGTCCTGGTATATCAGCCATGACAAATGAGTCATATTCACCATATTTCACTATACCTAGATTTGGTTCAAGCGTGGTAAAGGGATAGTTAGCAATTTTTGGACGAGCCGAGGACAATTTAGATAAAAGAGTCGATTTACCAGCATTAGGAAGTCCTACAAGGCCTACATCTGCTAATATTTTTAATTCAATTTCAAATTTACCAGACTCACCAACCTTACCGGCTTGAGCTTTCCTTGGAGTTTGATTTGTAGAGCTTTTAAATCTAAGATTTCCTTTACCTCCTCTTCCTCCATTACATACAATTACTGATTGCTTATTTTCTACCAGATCAGCCACAATATCATTAGAGCCTTCTTTTTTAATTATGGTACCCATAGGGACAGAGATGTAAACATCTGCTCCGTTCTTACCTGTTTTTCTTGAACCTCCTCCTGAACCACCATTCTCTGCTTTATATTTCTTTTGATATCTGATATCTTGAAGAGTGTGAAGATTACTATCTGCTCGAAGGATAATGTGTCCACCTCGACCTCCATCTCCACCATCTGGTCCTCCCTTTGGAACAAATTTTTCCCTGCGAAAATGAACTGAGCCATTACCGCCACTTCCTGCCAGAAGCTCAACGACTGTATAATCTATGAACATGGATATATATTATGAGTTTTCTATATCCTAATATATATATGTTTATGACTGTTTTTTAAACAAATGGTGTAAAATTTTTTTATAAAACAAACTATGGTTTCCAAGCGCTAAGATATAAAATTATTCTGATTGTATAAATGATACTATGATATTCTATGTCATATTTGATACTATCTCATTACCAAATTCAGAACATTTAAGTTTTGTAGCGCCATCCATTAGCCTATGGAAATCATATGTGACGCGTTTTCTATTGATAGCTCCTTCGATACCATTTATAATTAGATCTGCTGCCTCTTGCCACCCAATATATTCTAACATCATTACACCAGAAAGAATGACAGAACTGGGATTTACCTGGTCCTTACCTGCGTATTTAGGTGCTGTTCCGTGTGTTGCCTCAAAAATAGCATGTCCGCTAACATAGTTAATGTTTGCCCCAGGTGCTATACCTATTCCTCCCACTATGGCAGCAAGAGCATCAGAGACATAGTCTCCATTAAGATTAAGTGTAGCTATCACATCATATTCTGAGGGCCGGAGAAGGATTTGTTGTAAGAAGGCATCAGCTATCACATCCTTGATGATTAGTTCATGTCCATCCTTTTTGATTATCTGCCAAGGACCACCATCAAGGTCTTTTGCTCCATATTCATCTTTCGAAAGCTCATAACCCCAATCTCTAAAAGCCCCTTCAGTAAATTTCATAATGTTCCCCTTGTGTACCAGAGTAACAGAATCTCTTTTTTGTTTTAAGGCATAATCAATTGCAGCCCTAACCAGTCTACTTGTCCCTTCTTTTGATACAGGTTTTACACCTAGACTTGAGGTATTTGGAAATCTAATATTTGTTACACCCATTTCATTCATTAGAAAAGATTTTACTTTTTCAACCTCATTGGAGCCATTCATCCACTCAATGCCAGCATATATATCCTCTGTGTTTTCTCGAAAAATAACCATGTCTACTAGGCCAGGTTCTTTCACTGGTGACGGTACGCCATTAAACCATCGTACAGGCCTTACACAAGCATAAAGATCAAGTTTCTGTCTTAAAGCAACATTAAGTGAGCGAATTCCTCCCCCAACTGGTGTTGTTAGTGGCCCCTTGATTGCTATAAGGTGTTCTGAGATAGTATCTAAGGTTTTCTGGGGTAACCACTCTCCAGTCGAGTCAAATGCTTTCTCGCCCGCATATACTTCAACCCAGTTTATTTCCCGCGAACCTGAGTATGCTTCATATACAGCATTATTGAAGACATTAACAGAAGCATTCCAAATATCCTTACCTATGCCGTCACCCTCAATATACGGTATGATTGGATTATTTGGGACTACCAGTTTACCATTTTCCATCTGGATTGGCTTAGATTGTGTCATGAGACTTTTTCCCCTGTGCTTTTAGTATTTTTTTCTTTTGTTGTTTTCTTTTGAACCTTATCCTTGGACTCTTTGCTCTTTTTTGATTCTTCCTTCGTTTTATTATTTTTATAATCGGTAAGATAAAATCCCGACCCTTTAAAAATCAAACCTGACCCCCCACTTACAATTCTCTGAACATTCGAGCCCTTCCTCTCACAACCTTCATGTCGGCTAAGAGGAGGACTTGACATAGACTGAAAATGGTCAAACCTCTCCCCGCAATCTTTACATATGTACTCGTATGTGGGCATTAATTAAATAAAATATTGGGTGAATCGTAATTGAATTTAAAAAAATTAGCTCGAATATTTAAGAAATAATGCATTGGCAACACAAGAAGGAACAAAAGCAGATACATCACCACCATTTTTTGAGACATCTTTAACTACCGTTGAATTGAGATGGATAAACTTTTCATCTGGCATCATGAATATGGATGTTATGTTCTTGTTCAAATGAAAATTCATCATTGCCATTTGAAATTCGAATTCAAAATCACTAACGTGCCTTAAGCCTCTAATAATCGCTGTGGAATTGATTTTTTCAGCATAGTCTACAACCAGACCCTTAAATTCACTGACCTTTATATTATCTATATCCTTTACAGATTCTCGAATCATTCCTACTCGATCTTCAATTGAGAATAGTGGCTCCTTTTCTATATTCATAGCAACGACAAACTCTAATTCATCAAATAGTTTAGATGCTCTAGTTGCAATGTCAATATGCCCATTGTGAATAGGGTCAAATGTTCCTGGATAAATAATTTTCCTCATATATTTTCCCAATATAAAATGCGAGTTCTTCCGTAATCTCTTACGACTCCATCCATAAAAGATGATTGATTCTTTTCACATTCCAGATAGAATTTACCTTTTTTATTTAATTGTTCTAAAATTGTTTCAGTTATTTTAGTCAAGTCATATTTTAGATAAGGTGGATCAGCAAAAACTAAATCGTATTTTTTTGATTTTTTCAAAAATAGAAAAGCATCTTTTTTATGAAATGAATACTCTGGCCCACTTAAATGATTAGCATTTATTTTTAACAGTCGGAATGCTTCAAGATTATTTTCAACAAATGTGACTGATTGGGCACCTCTACTTGCGGCTTCAAAACCTAAAATCCCTGTACCAGAAAAAAGATCTAGAACTGAGTTGAAACAAAAATTATTGAGAGAGTCAAAAATACTCTTTCTTATAATTGACTTAGTAGGTCTGTATTTTAATTTTTGACTGGTTTTAATCAATCGTCCGCCAAATTTTCCAGCCAATATTTTCATTTAATCTTCTAATATGGATACATAAAAACCAGCTCTTGGATTTGGTTTATCTGATTTATTAAAAAGGACAAACTTTCTTAATAGTATGGAATCATCTGCATTGGATATCAATGCACTAGCTTGCAGAATATCTGCTTTACCTCTTACCCATATCAATAGAGGTCCATAAATCTGATTTTTTGTATATACTTGTTCAAAATATTTCAAATTATAATCTGTTAGGGATGTATCTAGTTGCACCATTAAATCTAATTTTGATGTTTTACCAGAAGATGTTACCTCTTGAATGACGGGTAATTCAAAACTATAATACCACAGAAATATAGTGCTATCTCTGCCAGTTGCTTCTACTGAAAATGAGGTAGGTTCTATTTTTAAGATATTCTCAATATTTGGATTTACACCACTAAGATATTCTAGGCTTAGAAATGACTTTGTAATGGTTAAGGCATTGTATCTATTTATATCTGTTTCAGTAAATAAATTAATAATGGATGTAGATATGGCTCGTGATTCCTTAATCAAATCAATAGGGGGTAATTTTGGTGCTAATTGAAATGCAGAAGTTGAATCATTAACACCTGAACGCTTGATTGTAAAACCTTCATTTACACCAAAAAACGCATCATTTAACTGATCTTGCAGTTTGAGGTAATTGAAACCAATAAAACCACCCACTATTAGTAAAATCGCAATTGCATAACCAGTTATGGACGTTGATTTTGAATCAACTTGAATCTCCTCTTCTAAACTTACCTTATCATCATTAAGCTCCACAACTTCAAGGGTTTCAATATTTTCTTCAGGTTCTTCTTCCGGAATTACTTGAGTATAGAAAAAATCTGTTAAGCCTGGATCGTGAAAAAAATTAAAAGAGTGCTCTAATGCGATGTTACCCATAAGTTGGGTAAGTATATTAGCTTCATAATATGGAAGTTTCTTTTGGTTGGTACCTTCAATCAGAATGTTTTCAAGCGGAATACTCAACCTGAAATCTGATTTTTCCCACACACTTTTGGCCTGGCGACCTAGTCTTTGAGGACAGAATACCGGAATATCATCCAAGTCTGATTCTTCTAAACCTAATGCGGCTAATGTAATCTCTTCAGTTTCATCAGTTGTGAATGAAACTTTTGGAATACCGCTTGTAAATGTTATCGTGCCCATCCCAAATACATTATTCTGTACTTTCAGGAAAGAGTATTTATTTCCTTGCCTATTAATTACTGCAGATTCTGACATTCCGGAACCATCAAGATAAAGTGAGCTTGCGGGGCCCATCCAATGATTTATACCGCCCATTTCATTTATGGAAAGTTTGACAGTTCTAACTAACGCACGTGGCACCTTACAAATGTGAATATTCTTTTCTGCTGGGAAATAAATCTGGCCAAAAATATTAAAGGCTTGATTTACCGGATACCCCATACTGTTTTCTACCCAATCTATGTAATGAACATGGTCTTCTTTTGAGAGATCAATTTCGATTGGGATTATCGAATGCTGCACAAAAGAATCTGGTAAGGCAATGACTACCTTTTCACCTTCAAATGCATTTAATTCTCTAGCTTGGCGTATTGCAGACGATAATACCATATTCAGTTCACTTTCATTATGAAGTAATGATGAAATTGGCTCATTTAAAGGGATTTCTAAAATACCAGTGGCATTAGGTGTACCCTTTTCGTCTATCTCCCAACGACCTGTTAGAATGAAATTATCAGATATAACTAAGCCAACCATATGAATGTGGCTAAACTAATTCCAACTTTTTCTTCCGCCTTTAATAACGCCGTGGTTAGTTGCCTTAAAAGAAAATATTAGATAATGTGACTCAATAATTGGTTCATCAATCGGACTTGACACTGTCAATTCAGTGCCATCATCACTTATCTCTAAGACGTACGCATCTTTTGTTAATGGGCAAAAGTAATTTACAGAGTCTGGTATGTAAGTCTTGTAGTATTCGATGGCCTCAACTCTCTCTAGAGGTTCTTCCTTGATGACACCAATAAAATTTTCTGAATCAATATAAGTGGATAAGTTCTTTTTTCTAATGAAGCTAGTATCTTCTCTGCCTAGGTCTTCAGCAAAAATAACTATCTGAACAGTGGTGTCATTAACAGTATCCTTTCTAAAACTTTTTACTCCAAACGTCGTATCATATTCAAAACCAAATGATTCATCTATGTCCACAGTAAAATTTTTATCAAACAGCTTTATATTTTGTTCTCCTAAAAACAATGAATCTGCAATAGTGGAATCTCTAGCAGAATTAACAAGTGTCATTGCCTCCAAAAAATTTAAATTATACTCTCCAGTTAGTCTCGAATAAAATGACTCAATATCATAAACATTTTGCATCCTATATCTGCTTTGTTCTTCATAATATTTCTCATCTTCCCAAATCGCAACAGGGACATAAATAACCACGATTAAGAAAAATAATGCAAGTATAATGACAATTTCGAGAAGATCTGCTTTTTTTTGGTTTGTCAATTCCATATCAAAGTATTATTTAATCCTAATAAAAAGTTTCATTTTTTCAAGATTTATTCTTTGGCCTTCACCAACTATAGAATAAATTTGTAACTCAAATTTATCATTTGATTCTAAGTGTTTAATATTAATCATTCCTACTTCTGCTTTTAATTTAATTTACAAATACTTTATATCATCAATCATCAAGGTGATCAAATCTGCTTTTAATTTAGTTTTTTTCATAGGTCTATTTTTTGAAAAGGATTATCTATTGGGTTTAGTTCATTATTGAGACTTTCAATTGTTTTTTTAGCTTTTCTTGATATCCTTTTTGGTGTATTTACTTGAATTTTTACGAGCTGGTCACCTTTTGAACTACTACGCATCCTGGGAAACCCCTTGCCTTTCATTCTTAAAACTTGACCAGATTGTATTCCAGATGGAATTTTCAAACTAACTTTTCCACCATCCACGGTAGGTATTTCGACCTTGCCTCCAAATACAGCGGTCGGAAAGGAAATATGTAATTCAACTATGACATGCTCTCCATCTCTTACGAGATATTTATGATTAATTTCTTCAAACACAACAATTAAATCTCCTGGAGTGCCTGAGATATCATCATTACCTTGTCCATTAAGAGTCATGTAGTTTCCTTCTTCTACACCAGCAGGGATTTTTATTTTCAGTGTTTCTTCTTTTTTTACCATACCATCTGGACCAGAACCTGGAGGTCTATTACCAATTCTCTTTCCTGAGCCATTACAATGTGGACACAAAGATGCAGACCTCATTTGACCAAGAATAGTATTCTGAATTGTTGTCACTTGCCCTTGTCCATTACAAGTAGGACAATTGATTAATTCTGCACCTTTTGCAACAACTGAACGTTTAATTTTTACCTTTTTTTCAATTCCTTTAGCAATTTCTTCAAAAGTAAGTTTTAATTTAATCTGAATATCGCTACCCTTTGTTCTTCTCCTTCCAGTTCTAGAAGACCCACCAAAAAAGCTTTCAAATGGACTTCCTCCAAAAATATCACCAAATTGTGAAAAAATATCGTCCATACTCATATGTACACCGCCACTAAAACCAGCTTGCCCCGCATTATCCCCTATCCCAACACCAGCATGCCCAAATTGATCATATCTTGATCTTTTACTTTGGTCACTTAAAACAGAATAGGCTTCAGCTGCTTCTTTAAACTTAGCTTCGGCAACCTTATCATCAGGATTTTTATCAGGATGGTATTTCAGAGCAAGTTTCCTGTAAGATTTTTTTATCTCATCTTCAGTTGCTTGCTTTGATACACCTAGTATTTCATATAGATCTTTCAAACTTTATTTACAATTACCTTTGCATGCCTAATTACTTTATCGCGATATGTATAACCCTTTTCAAAAACTTCAAGGATAACATCATTTTCAAATTCCTTGTTTTCCTGCGTAAGCATTGCATCATGTATCATAGGATCCATTTCTTCACCTTTATCACCAAATGTTTCAACATTGATGTTTTCAAAGAATTTATCTATTTTTGTTCTAACAAGGTTAATACCTTCTAATAATGTATCATTATCTGAATATTCTGTGTTCATCATTCTTTCAAGATCATCGATGATTGGTAGAAATCCTTTAATGACATCTTCTCCATCATATTGCAACAATCTTGATATTTCCTCTGACTTTCTTCTTCTAAAATTTTCATATTCAGCCTTAAGTCTCAGGTGTTTATCATTCAATTCCTTTAGTTTTGTTTCAAAATCACCTTTCTTAGTTGTTTTTGTTGGCTTTTTTTTATTATTGGGTTTTGATTTAGTCTTTGAAACCCCATTCTTTGTTTTTGGCACAGTATTTCCTCAAACTAATTATTTTTGATTACAATTCAATTAATAGAATACAGTTTTGTTTAAAAATAAACTAAGATATCAAATTTAAAAATATACCAATACTCATATCAAGAAATGGTATGAAATTATTTTAAAAATCCTGAAGCAGCTCTATAGCTCCCGATAAGTGCTATTAATACTACTGTAACAAGCATCCAAAACAAAATCATTGGATCATAACTAATTTTAATATTAAAGGAACTGAACCTAGAAATCACATAATTCATTGCATTCACTGAAAAAAGTAAAGCTGGAGCCACCAATATAGCAGATATCGCACCTATTAGCACACCTTCAATTACGAAAGGAAACTTTATAAACGTTCGTGAAGCACCAATAAGTTGCAAAGTCTCAATTAAATCACGTCTTGAATAGACTGATAATTTTATTGTGTTATAAATTATCAATATGGATATCAAAATAATTACAATAGATGCGTATGGAAAATAATCCATCATCTTTTTAAAATTTCTTTCAATTTTATTAATTAGATTGCCTTGATAACGAATCTCATCTACCTGTTTTATCTTTCTTATTTCTTTAATCATAGTTTCAATAACTAGTTGGTCACGGCGATTTCGTTCAATGTTTATGACAGCACTTGCAGGGAGTGGATTATATCCCAATAATTCTTCAATATTTTCTCCAAATTGATCTTTAAATATTCTTATTGCATCTTCTTTTTCAATAATTGTAGCAGATCTAATTCCTTCTATTTTTTTTATCTTATGGATAATCCCCACTGCCTGCTCATTTGAAACATCCTGTTTAAAAAAGACTTCAATCTTGTACTTAGATCTAAGGTAGTATAAAATTTTGTGTGCATTATTTCCTGCCGTTGCTAAGACACCAACAATATAAAGCGCGACAAAGAGTGAAAACATAGCAGTAAAGGCTGTAACTTTGTGACGCCATACATTCTTTACACCTTCAGTAATAAGATAGAAAAATTTATCCATTATCTAATTCGTAGTTGTCCATTTTTCAACTCAAGAATTTGACGACCTCTTCCTTTAATGAGATTATAATTATGAGACGCCATAAGAATTGTGGTGCCTGTCTCGTGGATGGTTTCAAGTAATCTAACAAGTTCGAATGATGAGACAGGATCAAGGTTTCCTGTAGGTTCATCAGCGAGAAGTACATCAGGCTCTTTAATAATTGCCCTTGCCAGGCTTGCCCTTTGTTGTTCACCACCAGATAATTCATAAGGATAGTGACCTTCTTTTCCTTCAAGACCGACGAGATCTAATGCTTCATCAACTCTATCTGGAATTTCGCTACTTTTAAAACCAAGTACATGCAATGGTAGTGCTACATTATCGAAGAGATTTCTGTCTTTAAGCAATTTATAGTCTTGGAATACCATACCAATCGATTGCCTTGCCATAGCTATTTTTTTCTGTGTAATTCCAGGAGAAGAGAAACCATTAATCTTAACAATACCAGAATCTGGAATAATATCAAAATAAATCAAGCGCATTAGAGTTGTCTTTCCAGAGCCAGTTGGCCCAATCAAAAAGGTGAACTCTCCTTCATCAATAGACATATTGAGATTATTTAAACCGTAGCCCTTATTATGGGCGTATGATGCATTTTGAAATTCGATCATTTAAGATATTATTTTGATATTGAACATAGTGAAATTACAAATTAATTAATGTATTTTCTTTTTTATATGTTTATGCCCTAATTGGCTATATTCACGTTCATATTTTGAATGTTAATTTAAAATTCAGATAATCTATTAAATAGTTAATAATGAATCTTAAATAGTTAATAATGAATCTTTACATATTTGTCGACTGCATAATTGTATTACTATCCATAATAATGCTCTGGAAAGGTGCCGATTGGTTAGTCGAATCTGCAGCCGAAATTGCTCATTCATTTAAAGTATCAGACCTAGTGATTGGTCTAACAGTTGTTGCGTTTGGCACCTCTGCTCCAGAATTTGCAGTAACAATTAGTGCTGCTGCAACAAGTCAAACTGACATATCAATCGGTAATGTTATAGGTTCAAATATTTTTAACCTTGGATTTATTTTGGGTGGAACTGCAATGATACGCCCAATTGCAACTTCAAAAAGAATGTTTGAGCGTGATGGTTTATTTCTACTTATTACTACAGCTTTAATATACTTCTTGTTTTTCGGACTAGATGGATGGACACCTAATGATAACTATACAAGCGGTGAAGGTTTACTATTATTTTCCCTTCTGATTGGCTATGTTATCTTTTTATTTGTTAAAAAAGATCCTCCTGAAGAAGTTCATCCAAACAACGCAACCAAAATGTCATATGTTTTATTTTTGTTAGGTTTAGTAGCGATAGTTTCAGGCGGTCATTTGATGGTAAAGCATGCTTCAAATGTCGCTCGCTTCATGGGTGTATCTGATTGGGTAATTGCCGTAACAATAGTTGCCGCTGGAACCTCAGCGCCAGAATTTGCCACTTCGGTTACTGCTGCCTTGAAAGGAAGACACGGTATTGCCGTTGGTAATCTTATTGGCAGTGACCTTTTTAACTTACTTGGTGTTTTAGGACTAGCTGGAATCATTAATCCAACATCAATTTCTCAAGATATCTTTGGTAGTGTCTTTTTGCTAATATTGATGGTTGGGCTAACGCTATTAATGATTAGAACTAATTGGAAAATCAGTAGGCTAGAGGGAACCATCTTGGTAACAATCAATCTAATAAGATGGTATTTCGATTTTGCAGGCTAGTCGTAAAGATCATGCTTTTCAATATACTCCCACACAGGAAGCGTGACCATATATCGAATCGTTTTATTTTCAACCCAGCGTTTTCTTATGTTAGATGATGAGATTTCAAATCTTGGTATATTTGCAAATTGAATTTTGTGCAACAACCATGCAGGGATATCGCTTGGCCTAAAACCAGGTCTTATGGCTACAAGTACTTGACATTTTTTTAGTATCTTTCTAGGATGTTTCCAATTTTTGAAATCTATAAGACTATCGCTTCCTATCAAATAAAAAAGTTCACTGTAGCTATTCTTCATTTCTTTTTCAAATTTATTAATAGTATCTACAGTATACGAAATACCACCTCTAGATATTTCCAAATCAGAAATTTCAAAATTTGGGTTACCTTCTACGGCTAGTTGAAGCATTTCAACACGATTTTTTTGAGGTGTAAAGACTTCCTTATTCGGTGACTTATTTGCAGGAATAAATATTACTTTATCAAAATTTTCGGCCTCGCAAACAGTTTGAGCAATTAACAAATGGCCTATGTGAGGAGGATCAAAGGTTCCACCAAAAAGACATATCTTCATAAACTATTTTCCTTTTGAAATTACTTTTTTCATCATATCGATAGTCTTATTAGCATCGATAAATAATTTACGTTCATCTAATTCTTTTTCATATTTATCAAGATATGCGATTGCATCTTCAATTTCTCTATTTCGCGCTAGGGCTTTGACCATACCTTGATGTGCAAATATAACAATATCCGTATCGTAATATTCATCGATGATTGACTGAAAAAAAATTTTAGCTGAATTATATTCTTCTAATTTAATGTAAAGTAGTCCAGTATTGTATAATTTCTCTGCCAACTTCTTCCTAAGAGTTTTAATCGATTGTGTTGCATCTTTATTAAATTTTGAATTTGGATAGTCATCTAAAAATTCTTGATATCTTTCAATGGCCTTTTGGGTATACTCTTGATCATGGAAGTATTCCGGTGATTCAATTCTATAGGATTCACAGATTTTAAATCTCGCATCTTCAACAAAAGGACTATAGCCCATCCTCCTTGATAATTTTTCAAATTCAGCGATTGCTAATAGATATTCTTTATTCCTAAAATATGCAACACCAAGATAGTATTGAGCATCATCGGCTATATCCGTACCCCCACCTTTAACAAGGACTGACTTAAAATCAGCCTGTGCTTTAAGATATTTTTCATTATCAAGATTGTTTAACCCTTGTTCAAATGCTTGCTTTACACTGATATCTAGGTCGTTTTTTGTGCCCGCACATCCAAGAAATAGAAAAATTAAAATATATAATTTTGTAGCTTTCATATTAATCTTCAGAAATAAACAGAAAATTTCAATCCTCCAACTCCCAGTGGGTTTTGTGGATTATATACTAAATTAATCTTAGAGTCAATTCGAGTTTGTTGGGCATTTCTTTCTTTACCTTTCTTTTGACTACCCCAAATTGATTCAATACCACTTAGTACATGATTAAACATTAATACTGTTACGCTATATTTAGCAGCATTAAGCATTTGATTTGAATCATATCTATCTTCTATATATTTCTGTTTCATCGGGGTTTTGATTACAATTTCTGTACTATCTCCAACATCTTTTTCTTCCCAATACCAATTTTCTCTGGCATCATTCCAACCACCAACAAACTGATCATATTTTCCAATATTTTCATAAAAATGCCTATCCCTAACAACTACTATATCACCTGAATAAAACCATTCAGGGTGTATGTCTAGACTATCAGAAGATACTCTTGTGAGGTTTAGATCATTTGCTAGGTCACCAGATATAATAAGTTTTAAATCATGTGTACCTGATAATTTCGTCAATGCTGGGAAACTAGACCATATCCTTCCATCAATTTGCTCTTGATCTGGGTAATTAAATCGATTTGTAACCCAATTATCAAGTGTCCAATTTAAATCTGCAAAATTCTGGTATTCATCTCTCCTCTTCTCTGCTTCTTTTTGGAAATAATTCCAAGCAAAAATGCTAACTAATTCAACACCAACAAAAGATGCTGTTTTCCAAAGTGGTGATTGATTATAAAATTGTCCTGCTCCTGGTAAAACTAATGACATTATCAAAGGTTTTCCTGGGTAATGAACTTGATTATCTAAGGAATCAATTATTAATGTATCAGGTTTTGATGCTTCAAGATTTGGAGCATCTTGTGAAAAAACTGAAGGACAAAACCCCAAGAAAAAAAAGCTAGAAATCAAATAAAATTTTCGCATACGCTCTACCTCTTTCACCGTAAGAAATATTTTCATCATTAATTACTCTCTCAAATTTATTTAATGGTTGATGATATTCTAATTCAATTGCAGTTGGATAATTATAAAAAGAAAAACCATTTAACCGCCACTGAATTCCAATAGACCTCTTCAATTTAGCATCATTTATCCAAGCATCTCCAGCCTGAAATACTGCACCTAGGGTACTATTTTGTAATATCAACCATTTATATTTGTAATGCTTTTCCGTGAACAACGGAACTCTGAAAGTCAAATCAAAAAGGCCACTTTTTGTGCCTTGTATGGAATAAAACGGGTACCCTTTCAATCCTGGAAGACCACCTAAATAAAAATGGAAAAACGAATCGACATCAGGATTTGTTATCCATCCCATTTTGCTACTCAAAGAAACTGTCCAACGTTTTTTCCAAGGTATTTCGTAATGATATGAGCCTTCTAATTCAATTCGAATTAAATCATTTGGCTGAAATTGTTCTGTTAATGTTCCTGATTCCGACAGATTCAAACCTTCGATGAAATAATTTTTTTCTAGACCAAAATTTGTTTTTATTGTAAAGCCTTTTGATGGATTGATTGACCGATCTAATGTTCTTTTTCTCATATCTAATGACCAAGATCCATTTAATGACCAACCGCGAAAATAGTCATAAGCTGCTCCAGCCTCAAGCGGTCCGTAATCAATTGTACTTACCTTTTCCTGAATAAATGCCCTATACCACTGCCTAGTGACTGAAATGTCGAATAAAGTACCATATATTGGTATCTCTAATCCTGAACTAAATTGCACCAACCTAAATTTTATGTTATCCTCAATTGGATATGCTCCTTGGTATAGTGATTCGTCCTCAGTATTTCTTGTTAAATAAAATGTTTCAAAGTATATGGTTGGGTAAAATCTTTTGAACTGAAAAGTAAAAAAAAGATCAACATCTTTTTGCATGTTTAATGAAGCACCTCCAAATAATGATAGTCGATCGATAACTTCGTTTGATGCAAAATAAAAACCTGGCTTTAGTGTACCATAATCTAACATCAGTTTAGGCATTATGAACATTTCAGGAAATTGATCTTCATAAGAATAAGATTCTAAATCATTCAAACCTATAATCGCCTCAGAATATTTTGTATTTTGATTGTAACTTGCATCATATCCAACAAAGTCATCTTCTATGAACATTGCTGTATCTAATAATGCAATAGAATAGCATCCTTTTTCATAAAGTGAATAAAGAATCTTACCATCTTTAGAGATATCAGGCATGAAAGCTCCGCCTGTCACATTAGTGACATACCCTTCAGTTGAATCTAATGAATTTGTCAAATATAGGTTGAAAATTCCGCTTTTATCGCTCGCATAAATTTTTAATCCAGACTTTCCCACCGCCATATTACGTTCATCAAATGATGAATTGCCAAATATTGGGCCCATACTTTTTGTTTCAAGATTATAAAAATAGATATCTCTAAAATGATTTTTTGTAATATCAAAGTAAAGCTTATTTTCTATTTCATCATAATTCACAAAACTAATCATTGACCTGTCAGTAAAATTAGTTAACTGGGATGATTTATTCATATCTAGATTAAAAATATGAATATTTTGCCCTCCATCATTAGTAGCCAAATAAATAACTGAGTTTTCTTTTTCGATAAATATTGGATTAAATGCTCTTGCATCAAAAGTAATTCTTTCTTCTTTCTCATCTTCAATATTATACGAATATATGTCATAAAACCTTGAACCATTTTTATTTGGAAATTTTGACTTTTTAGAATAGAAAATAATTTTACCATCTGGATGCCATGCTGGTGCTGAAAAGACTCCACTTTTCAATTTTTTATCAATGCCAGTATCAAAATCGTAAAGGTAAAGATCAGTTTGACCGAAAAAATCATTATTTTTATTTGACAAATATATAAATAGATTATCTTTAGGATGCCATTTTGGATATAGGTTAGTTGTGCCACCAGCGTTATCAGACCTTTCACCATGATGTATTAAATCACCTTTTACTGTAATTATTTTGATTGGCTCTATGAGTCTTTTGTATTTAGCCTCAAGTGCATTTTTAAAATCTGAATAGATTTTTTCACCAGTCAAACCTAATACATTTTCGATTGCTCGACTGATTGAGAATTGAAATGGAGAAGATAATTCTTCCATAATATCACTCAATGCACTAGATCCAAACTCATTGGCTATATATGTTGATAGTGCATAACCTGCATTATAAGTTGATTCATTACCTATTCCTTTTTTACCAAATGTATTCATTTCGTTGAAAGAGAGCATATTATTATTAATTACTCTATCCCTTAGTATCATATCTCGGTGACTATCCCAATTATCCCAATCAGCATCGTCATACATATATTGGGCAATTCCCTCTGCCAACCATGGAGGGACAACTGTAAATGGGATTGGATAACTAATAAGAGTATTTGGATATCCATATAAAACATCTGGACGTTTTTCATTTTCGTAATCCATTAGCTGTAAATAAGCACCAGGAATTCTCATCCCTGCTTTCATTGATTTTTGTAATGAAACAATATGAACAAATTCATGGGTAATTACATTTTGTAACCACCTGTGGCTACCTCTGAGTTCAAAATCTAATGGTGATGCCCATATCAAAATTTTGTTATCATAATAATATGCTGCACCATTGGAATAATCATCAGGATCTAAGAGAACTAAGTGGGTTTTACTTGATGGCTCAAAATCATAGAATGAAGTAACAAATGGATAAATGAATTCGGCAACTGTTGCAGACTCTCTGGCTGTGCCTTCAGTTTCCTCGTGGAAGTGCACCATAAAATGATCAGTTTCAAATGTATGCCAATTTAGTTCAGGATGATTGTATTGAACTTGAGATTTCAAAAGAGATACAAATAGACAAGTAGTTAGTAAATTTTTCATCAATCAATAATAGCTATTTTAATAATACTTGATTCCATCATCTCATTACTTGAAATATTCACCTGCGCAAAATATACACCTGATTCTAAATTTGATGTATTCCATTCCCATTCAGATATTTGATTACCTTGATCAATGGGAGATGACTGGAATTTTTCTATGAAATAGCCAGCGAGGTTGTAAATATTTACAGTAACTTTGTTTGCTTCTATTGACTCTACTCTTAAAGTCCCTTGGCCTTCTCTTATTGGATTAGGATAACAATAAGATCTAACTAGAATATTCTTTTGTTCTGAATCTAATTGATAAGTGATTTCAACTTTTCTTGTTCTTCCTGAGTTGCCGTGTTTTGATTTCCAACTGTTGCCATTATTTTCAGCAAGAAAATTAAATTGATAAATAGATGATGAAGTAAATAATGCATTTTTTCCATCATAGCTACCTAATCCGATGAGATTTTCAGAAGGATTAATCACCATTTTAATTTGTTCTTTTCCCTGATGATCAAAAATATAAAGAGTCCTTTTATCTATGGACCTTGCAATTATTTCAGGCTTTGGACCATTAATTAAATCAATTGAAAACAGTGGAGGTGAGAATTCAGAATATATCGGAAAACCAGCCATAAGTTTAAGATTTAAATCATAAGCGAAAAGGTATCCAGATGAATCTAATGCTAAAACATCAACATTAGTATCCATATCAAGATCAATACCAATTAAATTACGAAAAGTGTTCTCATCCCAATCCTTTCTAGTTTCTCCAAACTTATCAACCGCTATACCATTTTGCCCAATATCTAAACTAAAGTTATATGATTTTGAATAAACTCTTTTGGTATGACTATTCCATTGATTAGCTGACATTAAATCATAAGATAATGAATCTGAACTATAAACTGGATAGCATAGTGAATCAATTATAGTCTGTCCTAGACTATTAATTATTTTTGAATCAATAAGAAACTCATATGAGCTATTTTTTGTGGCACCCTCAATATATTCAAATACATTAATTTTAGTTTTTTCATTTCCCCTAATACATAAGATTATAAAATTTTCACTTTCCAAATTGTGAAAGTAAGTACGAACCATTCCAGGGACATCAATTAAACCCACATAGATACTGTCAACACCCCCAATGATATCACTATCACCATCATTATCGATATCAAATATGTTTTGTGCATAAATTGAACTATCAGGGTATCCATTAACGATAAATGTATTAAAAATAGAAAATGACATAGTATCTTTTGGAATACTTATTTCTCCTACTGTTAAAAAAGTAGGAATTCCATCATTAGTGTTTGTTGAAGGATTTGTTTTAGGACCAAAATATGGTTTCATACCTAGTTGACTTGGATTTGAAAGTGTAATCTGATTATTTCCTCTAAACCACATATCACCGAAATAACCTGAAGAAGGATCATTGAATAAAAAAACAGATGGATGACCTATGTCTTGCGCACCATCAGCTTCCTCTAAATCAACCCCCATCCGATTAATGTCATTGTTTATTCCAAAATTATTTATTTTGGATGCAATAACAGTTTCATCAACATGCCAAATGAGAAGACCTGAACCAGGAAGACCCGTATCATAATTGTCTGCTTTTAAAATTACTCCATTGGTGTCTTTGGATAGTCCAGAAGAGTCCAATAGAATTTCAGTATAAGAAGGATAAGATTCATCATCATTAGTTTCAGCAATGAGGAATCGCATTGAGTCAATGCTGATACCATTTTTGATTGAATTGTTTCTATTTTCTATAAGAAAATATTCATCACTTCTAATTGGAATTTTAACTATGCTATTTTCACTTCTAGATGGAAGCCTAATGTTTGCATTTACCTCCACTATTATTGGTTCTTCCCATCCTGCATATATTCTTGACCAAGCCGTTGGTGGAGTAGGGATAACTCCTCTTGCACTATTTGATCCTTGGTCCATCAACCCAAAAACACCAATTCTACTATCACCAGTTTCCATATCCCACATAGGAGGTAAACCGATAGCAAATCCAAACAAGAGGGCAAATGTTCCCGTCAATCCATATTGGTATTCACAAGGGTCATTGGCATCAGAAAACATAGATGTGGATATATCAAATAGTAAATGATTTTGACTTTCTGGCAAAATTATACCCTCACTGATAGACATACCATCAATAATGATTTCTGATTGATTTAGATTATCTAAAATCATTTTTTCATCAACATAAGTAGAGGGTATATCCTCCGGTGTTGGATCTAAAAAAGGCAAAGAAAAATCCTGTCCTATTCCCGCATGAAATACTATGATAACATCATAATCTGAGTAAGCTATTTGATCTACATTATATCCCGCATTCAAAGCATCTTTAAAAAGTTCAGTAATTCTAAGCTCCTGAATATCATTTTGATTATATGGATTATAATATTTCATTTCGTGATTCAATTGGTAACTATTGTTTTCTCCATTAGGAAAAACACTCGAAGCAGTAATGTCTATCCATAATTTGCCATAGGAAACATTCATTAAATAGTTGTTTAGAGCCTTGATTTGTGACATAAAGTATGATCTATCATGTGGTGGTGGATCGATTTGATAAGTTCCACAATCAATTCCTTGAGATTGCATTAAAAATTGACCATTACCAGTTGTGCTTGGTGCATTGTCTTCAAGGAAATTGACTCGGACTGCACACACTCTAATTGGACCAGTAATTGAAGCACTAGAGATTGTTGCTAGAAATAAAAAGATAGTTAATCTGCTGAGAAAGGAGCAGAACATTATATATCCAAGAATTTTAGTATTCTATATTAAGAGAAAAACGCATAGTATTTGTAAGTGGGTGACCCTGCTCACCATAGGTGTATCCAAAATCAAACCCGTAACCAGCAAAACGTAGACCGATACCAAAAGTAGGATTACTTATTTTACCAGTTTTATCATAATAGAAACCAGAGCGTATAGCAAAATATTTTCCGTACCAATATTCTAAGCCAATATTGTGAACTAATCTATCCAATTCATTCGTAATGCCACGGTCGCTGGAATTACCAACTTCTTTAATACCATACTCATTATATGCGCCCCACCCAACATCTCCAGGATTACCACTTGTTGGAACCATTTCATTCTCCCCGGGATCTACCTGCCCGTTAGAGTCTGGATCGAACCATTTTCCTCCATCTATATTTCCATCATTATCAGCATCTACCCAATCATATCCTCCTATGATTCCATCGCCATTCCCAGGACTATTGGGACCATAATCAATATCGCCCCCTAAAAACCAATCATTAAACCATGATGTGAACAAAGCCAAATACATAGGGTCCGTATGAGCAATTTCCAATTTACCATCGATATTGTAATCATTACCGGGGCTTAGATTACCGTCTTCATCATATCCACCAATGTATCCATCACCATCCCAATCCATGTCAGGGTAAGATGAAACAAGTAACTTATCGACATCATAAACGATATTAAGTTTGTTGAATTCTCCATTTATCAGGGCATAATTAATTCCAATAGCTAAATTAGTTGGTTGCGGATCAGCTTGGTCAGGATCAATAAATGAGACTCTTGGACCCAAATTTGACAAATTAAAGCCTAGCGTTAATCTTGGAGATAGCCATTCTTTATGCATATAACCTATGTCAAATCCAAAATCTGTAGATGTCCCCTTACCCTTTTCACTTCCAGCACCAATTTCAACAAGATGCTGATACGAGACTTTTGCGTTAATCCCAAAGGATTGTTTTTTAGATATTAATGCACTATATGACATAGTAAATGCAGTCATATAACTTGTAAATGTTCCTAGTTCATCTCCAGTTTCGCTAGTACGAATTTGTTCACCTAGGTTCAAAAAAATCAAATGCCCTCCGACTGTTCCTAGATTTGGAAAATTTTTCCTATAAGCTAGAAACTCATAGTAAAGGTCGTCCGCGAGCCCCGGTAGCCAATTTACATGCATCATAGCTAATTCTCTTCCATCTAAAAAGCCTAGCCCAGCTGGATTCCAATAGCTTGCGTATGCATCATTTGCCACGGCAACTTGGGCTTCTCCCATTCCACCAGCCCTTGCTCCAGGAGCTATTAGAAGAAAAATTGCCCCTGCTTCACTTTGTGTATATGAGGGATTAAGACATACTATTAAAAAAAATAGCATCAACCCTAAACGCTTCATTGAAAGTCTCCTAAAATATTTTTATGTATGGTTGTATCTTTAAAAAAGAAAATAACGTTTAAGGTATAGGAATGGTCTCCATTTGTATTGCTTGAATATATCTTTCTAATCATTTGAAAATCAAGTATTGAATCTTTATTTTGATAAAAGACTAAGTGTCAAAGGTGGAACATAGGTTATCAGAGCTACTGCAATTAACTTTATGATAAAAAATGGTAAGGTAGCCTTGTAAATCTTAGGCATATCTTCATTAAATCTATAAGCAGAAAGAAACAAATTCATACCAACAGGAGGAGTTAAAAATCCAAGTTCAAGGTTTGCTATGAAAATAATAGCTAAATGGACAGGCTCAATTCCAAAATGACTTCCCAATGGTGCAATCAGCGGCACAATTACTATAATTGCAGAAAATATATCCATTAAACAACCAACTCCTAAAAGAAATATGTTAAGTAAAAGTAAAAATACATATTTATTTACAATGATTGTTTTTGCCCAATTTAAGATTAGCATAGGTATCTGAGCGTCGACCAAATAACTTGTCAAGCCCATTGCGACACCTAGTATTATGAGGACACCACCAATCAATGTAGCGCATTCTACAATTATTCTAGGTAATTCCTTTAATTGGATATCTTTATAAATAAATACTTCAACTATTACTATGTAAAGTACTGATATGGATGCAGTTTCAACAAGTGTAGCGAATCCTCCGAAAACACCTAGTAGAATAATTATAGGAAGAATTAATTCCCATTTTGTATCCCAGGAAATTTGCAGGGCGTTTCTATAATTGATTTTATTTAATTGTATGTTTTTCTTTTTACCTTGAAAAATAGCAAAAGAAGAAATCAATATTATTAGTAAAACACCTGGTAAAATACCTGCAATAAATACATCTTTTACAGCTATACCAGCTGTAACTCCATAAATTATTAATGGCAAACTAGGCGGAAGGAGTAAGCCGACTGAACCAGAAACAGTTATTAACCCCAGAGAAAATTTATGCCCATATCCATCTTTTAATAACATTGGTAATAGTAACCCACCTAATGCTAAGATTGTAACACCAGAACCACCTGTTAATGCTGTAAAAAAACCACATAATAGAACAATTATAACTGGTGTGCCGCCAGGTATCCATCCGAATAATTCACGAAATACATTAATTAATCGCTCTGATGCCTTACTCTCAGCTAATAAATATCCTGCTAAAGTGAACAAAGGTATTGTTGGTAATGTAGGAGATGTCACAATCCTATATGTTTCTACTGGTATGGATGATATAGGGGTATAATCATACCAAAATAATAAAACTGCTAATCCCCCTAAACCAATAAAGATAGGAGCACCATAAAATATCGAAATACCAATGATAACAATACCAAATGGCAAAATTGGAATATAGTCTGAGATGAATTCTATAATCCCAAATGGTGATAGCAATATGCATATAATTATTAGGCTAGATTGGTAAAAATAGTTATCATAGCTTTTAAACAAAACAATAATTGCCATTAAGCTGAAGCATAAGGGCATTACTATTTGAGCAAACCATCTAGGCACATATGGTGCAATCTCCATAGGAAATTCAATTTCTATCTTAATTAGGTCCCAACTTGCCAAAGATAAAGAAAATAGTACGAGAAATGTTGTGACTTTNGCGACCCACCTCCCGAAATGGAACTTANCATCTTTGTCAAAAAGTGATTTTCTTGTCAAAGCTAATAATTTATTATCTTTTGCAGCNAATACCGCACCTGAGAATCCTATCCAAAGTGTAAGNTGTTGTACTAATATTTGCGATGCAGGGATTCCATTAAAGCTAAAGATACGGTTAAATGATTCAAGAAATGGTAAAATCGTCATCCCTGCAAAGATTAAAACGACCAAAAGATTTCCAGAATTTTTAATCAAATTTAACAGGCGTTCGATGCCCTGGCGCACCATAGAATATTTTACTATTCTGTTAACTTTAACACCTTATCGTATATAGTTTCTGGGATGATGTTTCCTCGAAGGTATTTACTTACACGGTTCACTTCTTCTTGCCATAATTTCCGATCTTCTTCATCTATGGAGTGAACGGTTAGTCCGTACTGCTTCATTACTTCAATCGATTGAGCATCAGCATTATTGTTACTATTTTTGTATCGATTTTGAATGGTTTTTGTGATATTTATTAAATCTTCATGGTATTTTTTTGGTATTCGATTCCAAGTCCTTAAATCAACAACAATACCCGCCATTAATACACCCCATTTAAGGTCTAGCATATTATTTGCAATCCCAAAAGTTTGCTGTGCTAAAGCATATATGGGCGGCATTGGAATAGTATTTATAAGTCCTGTTTGTAAACTAGAAAGAATATCTGTAGATGCAAGAGGTACAGGATTATATCCTGCCTTTTTGTATACTTGCTCCCATTTAAAATCACCTGCCCAGGTAAAAAATTTACTGCTCTTCAAATCTTCGGGTGTTTTTATAGTATGAACGGAAAACCAATATACCCAAGTTAATTCTCCAAAATAAAGTAGTTTGAACCCCTTCTCCTCTAATTTTTTTTCAAAATCAGGAATCAACGCTTCCGTCACTTTCATCACATCTTTACTATCCTGATAGACTAATGGCATAAAATATCCTGAAAATTCGGGAGTGATCTCTGATAATCCTTCTGCAGTCATACCAGCAGCATGAATTTGCCCTATTCTCATTTTTCGCACCATATCTCTTTCATCGCCTACGACACCACCGGGGTATATTCTCAATTGAACCTTGTTTTTTGTGATTTCTCTCCATTCTTGCCCCATTTCCATAAGCATACCATGCCAATCAGTCCCCTCTGGCGCAAGTGTTGCCATTTTAACAATCACCTTTCTAGGGTATAATAATGAACTAAACAATAAGTAAATAATGAGAATATTTTTCATTCTATAAAATAATTATCTATGTTTGATAGTAACCACTTCGCTCTTCTTTTTGCAATTAAATTTGTCAACTCATAATCTCCACCAGAAATATTATCCATATCGATGACATGGTTTAATTTATTTATAAATTTATTTTTTTCTTGAAATAGTTTATGCACTGATTCTGCGTATGATAAATAAGGGCCAGCATCCATCCCGTTTGATAAATCAATAGCCTTATTAAAGTAATAATCTAGTGAATCTCGTAACATTTGTGGACTAAGATCGGATTTTGTTGTAATAAAACTCATCTTAGCTGAATATAATGCACCGCTGTTCCAATTTGGTTCAAGATTAATACATTTATTAAGCAGACGGCCAACCCTAGGTAAATGAACCAATTCATGAGGGTTCGCACGGCTTGAGCTAATTGCACCACCGTAAGCAGCAGCTAGCCAATATAAATCATTTACATCATCTTTTGAAAAGTCAATATCTAATTCTCCTCGCAACCATTGTTCGAAATCTGGATGCTTTTCAGCTAATATTGATATTCCCTTCAATTTTGAATCTTGAAATAAATCATATGCTTTTTTATATTTTTTAATACCTTTATTATAATCGATATCAATTATCCTATCAGCTTCTTCCATGATTATTCCAAAACCATATTCAATTTTTGTTCGCATCGTTTTTCTTTGAATCCTCAGGCTAGAATCATCATTTTTTTCTAGTTTAACTATTTTCTTATCAAAGTATAAAGAAACTAGCTTTGGTTGGTTTATTAGAAATGCTTTTGGCGCACAGCTTTGGAGACAAAGAACAGCTATCAAACATTGAAATAAAAAATATCTAATCAAATTACTTTCGATTAATGATAAATCGGAAAATCTGAACAAAGACTAAAAACCTTCTTTCGTATATTATTAATTAAATCATCCTGGTCTGGGTTCATAAGTATTTTATTTATCCAAGTTACGATTTTTTTAATTTCAACTTCTCCCATTCCTCTAGTTGTGATGGCAGGTGTTCCTATTCTTATGCCACTTGTGATAAATGGACTTCTAGTGTCAAATGGCACCATATTTTTATTCAATGTAATACCAGCTTTTCCTAAAATATTTTCAGCATTTTTACCGGTTATATTTTTACTTGTTAAATCTATTAATAATACGTGAGTATCTGTACCACCAGATATTAAATCATACCCCATTGTTAAGAATTCTTCGGCCATAATCTTTGCATTATTGATAACTTGCATACCATAATTTTTAAATTCTGGTTTCAAAGCTTCGCCAAAAGCAACAGCTTTTGCAGCAATAACATGCATTAAAGGACCTCCCTGAACACCAGGCATCACTGCAGTATCAATCAGCTCAGATACCATTTTTATTCTTCCTGATTTTGGAGCAATCTTGCCCCAAGGATTTTCAAAATCTTCACCCATCATAATTATTCCCCCTCTTGGTCCGCGTAGGGTTTTGTGCGTTGTACTGGTGACAACATCACAGTAAGGAAATGGTGATGGGTGTAAGCCAGCAGCTACTAAACCACTTGGATGAGCGATGTCTCCCATTAAGAATGCATCAATTTTATCTGCAATTTCTTTAAATTTATCAAATTCAATAAACCTAGGATAGGCACTACCACCGCAAATTATTATTTTTGGCTTGTATTCAATAGCGACTGAAAATACCTCATCAAAATCTACAAGACCTGTTTTCTTGTCCACATGATAAGAAACTGAATTGTACAAATGTCCAGAAAAATTTACGGTGCTCCCGTGTGTAAGATGGCCACCGTGAGCAAGGTCTAATCCCATTATCGTATCACCTGGTTTCAAAAATGTCATAAAAACTGCCATATTAGCCTGAGAACCAGAATGAGGTTGTACATTGGAGTATTTTGCATTGAATAATTTATTTAATCGAAGCCGTGCTAAATTTTCTGCTTCATCAACAATTTCACATCCTCCATAGTAACGCTTCCCTGGGTAACCCTCAGCATATTTATTTGTCATCACGCCACCTGTCATTTCCATCACTGCTTTACTAGTAAAATTCTCTGAGGCAATCAATTCTAACGTACTTTCTTCCCTTGAAATTTCTCTTTTTAAAATCTCATATAATTCACCATCATTTTTTTGTAAGTCAGACATTATTACTTCCATCCATCCTCTGCTTTTAATGATTCTATAACCCAACCATAATCCTCAGATTGTGTTGAAATACTTCTGCTTCTTTTAACTTTGTCCTCAGCCATAAACCATTGCGCTTTTCCATACATCACATCTTTAGCATTTTCCTTTAACCAACTGCTTTTTGAAAAACCTCTGAAACCCTTACTTTCAGCCTTTGTAAAATAAATATAGGAAAGTTTCGCAACAATTCTGTCATCTATTGTAAAAGGGTTTTGACGAAAATTATCCCAGGCATAATAATAAACTTTACCCTTTTGTCCATATCCATTTCCATTTTTCGTATCAAGACTAATAGCTTTATCAGCCCATTTCAAAGCCTTACGAAAATCATCATTATTTAGATAAGATTCAGAAATGTTAATAGCAATTTTCAAATCTCTAGGATCTATCTTAAATAATTCTTCATAGGCTTCTGCTGCACCATTTAAATCATCGATTGCCTTTTTAGCAGCTGCTAATTTTCTGTAGGCCAATTTACTACTTGGATTTTGTCTGATCAATTCATCTAGAATTGGGATAACTTGTTCATATTGATCCGCTTGAGCTAATCGATTAGCATAGTCTAATCCATAACTTAAATTATTCAGATTATCTTCATATCTCTTTCTATATACATCTAGAGGGTCTTTACCACTATTTTCAAAAGCTATCGCAAGTTCACTCTGTGCTATTTCATTACTTTCATCAAACACTAATATTTTTTCGAGAATGTAAATTTGGTCTTCAAACCTACCGCTCTCTTTGTACAACTTCGAAAGATCATTTAAGACTATTAGGTCTTCGGGTGCCATTTCTACTAGACGTTCATATTCAATAATTTCTAATTCATTCTTACCTTGCTTTTTATATGAATATGCTAATCTTTTTCTAAGTTCTATGTTTTGCGGTAGTTTTTGCAGTCCATCAAGCAATACAAATTCTGAACTGTCAAACTTACCCATCTGTTCATAAGCAATTGCATAATATTGGTAAATTTCTTGAGGAGGTGCAAAATTCGGATTCCATTCATCACAATCAAGTGAGGTTATCTCTTCATAAATTTTTACAGTTTGCTTCCAATCTCTATTTCTGTAATATTCTGCAGCACTACTCATCAATCTTGGACATCTAATATTTCTTAGTGAATCCAACCTCTTCTTATTTTTAGCGGAACTTTTACCTGTTTTTGATGGCGGGGCACACATAATTAAAATAAGCAACCATAATAACATTGATGTCAACTTGATATATTTCATTTCTATTTCTGTCTCCTTTTTACAAACCAAATATCAGCAAGACCGATACCTAATTGAATTTGTTGCACTAATTCTTTTCCATTCATATCAGAATACTCCCTATTTGCTAAATAGTAACTGATATCAATTTGATTTCCTACAGGCTTGAACTTATAGCCGATACTTAAAGAAAATCCAATTTCTATAATATCTGACTCATTATTTATTAGATTGTGCTCATAGTAGCAAAGCCCTGTTTTCAATGATAGCTTGTCAATTATTCTCGCTGAAATATCACTAGGGTAATGCGAAAATAATAGTCTGATTAACCTTGTAGACTTTACCCTATTATCTATTGGATAAATTATGTTTCCATTTTTAGATACATCAAAATTATCTATGTTATTTGCTAATTCAATTGAAAGGAAATCCCTACCATTTAATGAAGTATTTAATCCTAAAGACACACCGTCAGGACTATGAATATTTTGATATTTAATTTCAGGTGCTGAACTAACGCTATCTGGAAATGGAAAATCAAAATATGGTGAAACAAAATCATGATATCCATTATCATTTACATCATCAAAGGGATACTTCTTTTCAATAATAGCCTGGAGAGGTTTATATGTGAAAGTGTATTTAGAAAATAATTTAAATTTATTTGAAAATGGCATACTCAGGTATAGGTTGCTAATTATGCCATTGTATCTCATCCTTGCTGTCTGAATCATTGAACTACCTCCAAAACTTAATGATTCACTTTGCCTTGTTGATCCAAAAAGCGCACTGTGCCAATAACCAAGTTGAATAATTTCATTTATCATAATTGTCCCACCTACATTTAAAGATAGAATGCCTCCAGACCTTTCAAAAGACCGTACATAAGAGTGGGTAGTATCATATCCAACAAAGGATAAAGAATTTTCATCTAATAATTTGATTTTCTGGTCTGCATATGGTTTTAGCGATAATCCTAATGCATATTTTGATTTAATCGGAACTATCCAGATTGCATTGGACAAACTGGAATATCCGTTTGCAATTGATGATTGACTAATAAAGCTATAGTCACCACTATAAGATAGAGACAAGTATGTATAATCTAGATTATGCCATGTAGAAGGATTCCCAATACTAACTTCTTTTTGAAAAGAAGGTGTTAATTCCATAAAGCCATCTGCAGCGTTGTTTAGACCTTGAAACTGATTATAGTGACCAATCCCAAGTGCATTCATTCTACCTTGGGGAAGACAAAATGAAAAAAAGAGGGAATAAATTATTAAATTTTTAATTATTACCATTATTATTCGTTACAAATATTATTTCGAGTCGAGCATCTATGTTATTTGATTTTTTGTTGAAAAACACAACCTCAAATGGATCATTTTTTTCATTAGAAACTAGCTTAAAACCAAAATTATCTATATTACCTAAATTTAGATTTTGAATTATATTTTTAATTGAAATTATGCATTGTCCATTTGAAATATAACTTGAGACTCTATAAGGATAACCTACAGAAATTAATGGGTCATCTTGGTAAACGATCATACTGTTAATATCTACGCTATCGCCTTCTATAGGGTCAATTACAATGTTATGATTAGATGCACTGAGAGTTGTATCATAGTTTAAAATCAAGTTAGCAGACCGTATAACTGAGCCAATGGGTAAGGTTTCCTCAATAAAAGGAAAATTTAAAATTCCACGGGATCCAATACCATTACCTAAATTAATATAGGTCGTGTCTGATATAAAATCAGTAGGATCAATAATTGTTAAATCTCCAGATGAGAAAATCTTAACAGAATTAGTATCAATACTTATACTATCTCCTGAAGAGGTTGTTTGTGTATAGTACATTATTATCTTTGGATCTTTTTCACCAGTGGTTGCTTCCTCACTGAAGAATTCCATAAAGTTTGTATCATCCTGTGCTAATTTGATTGCAAAAGTCCTAGTAAGATTTGAATCTAGAGTATCTGAAAGCAAACTTAACAAAGTATCTATTTCCCAAATATATTCTGCTGATTCATATGCGCCAAGAGAATCAATTTTAGTTAGTATTGATGGAGTCCCAAGCATTTCCCAATCATCAGTAGAAAAATTGGAAAAATCTAAAAAGTTACTTGAATTTTCATCAAATTGTGAATCGGGACTGAAATACAAATTAACATTCGAATTTTGAGAAACAATGCTGTCATTTGAGTATAAAATAAAATGTAGACTATCGATTACTACGGTGCTATCATAATAGAAATCCCATACAGAAGAGATTGTACTGTCAGATGTTATTTTAAATGCATCTCCAATACGTACAAAAGAAATTGGGACATGGAGATTTGCTTTTTTACCTAGATATAATCTATCACTTGAAGATAGATTCGGTGCAACACTATAACCTTTAAAGTCAATCATTGAAAAACTGAGTGTGTCAATATTTAGGTCACCGTGCCCCAAATCTGAATTGATAGGATCCTCACATTTCCAAACCATCAAACATAGTGAAAAAGCAATAAATATCTTGCTAAAAGATTGCCAGAATTTCATATCTAAAGATTAATTTGACTTCTAGTCAGCTAGACGTTTTAATACTGTGTCAATTTCATCTGCAATTAGCTGATAGTCAGGCATTTCATTATCTGACATTTTAATAACAGATACTTTATCTTTATTAGCTGAAATTCCATCCTGGTTCAATAATTTTTTTGAGATTTCATCGGAGGGGCTATCTAAGATGATAATTGCATCTGCATGAAAAGAACCTACATCATAAATATCTAACTTATTTCCTTTTAGAGAATCATGGATTGGTACACCTGCCATAGTTAGTTCTTTTCGAGTAATTTTTGCATAATTATCTAAATCATGAATAATCATCACCATTTGAATATCATTGTAAAACTCATTGATTCCTTCAAAATGTTCTTTAAACATACCTGGTACCATTGCACACTGCCAACCGTTACATATGAAAACATCAGGTGACCAGAATAAATGTGGAAGGGTACTCAATACAGCTTTTGAAAAATAACCATATCTCTCTGCGTTATCTGCTAAAATTCTACCATTTTTTGATTTATAAACTAGATTTGAAAGTGGCTTGAACCATTTTTCATCTTCAAGAAAATAAACCTGTACTCTTGTTTTTGGGATAAAAGCACTTTTTGCACTAGCGCTTTGACTCTGCCCATTATATTCAAATGGAATTTCTCTTAGTCTGATTACTTCTCTAAGTATGTATTTTCTTTCACTCACATAGCCATATTTGGGTATAATTGTTCTAATATCATGTCCTTTTTCTTGTAATAAAAGGGGAACTTTTGTTGAAAATTCAGCTAAAGGTGTGACATTGGCGAATGGTATGATTTCAGTGGTTAAGTAGTATAATTTTTTTGACATTGCAAAGAATAATTAGTTTAGTTAACAGATAATTGTTTAAGTGCTTCTCTAGCCTTTTGATAAAATTCACTTCCAGGGAAATAATCAATAAGCCTTTGGAATTCTTCCCTAGCTTTTTCAACGTTACCTATACTTTGATAAGCGAGCCCAATTTTTAATTGAGCATCATCATCTTTGTCAGTACCAGCATATGTAAATACTTTTTCAAATTCAATTATTGCTCTTTTAAAATCTTTTTGAGAATAATAGCATTCTGCAAGCCAGTACTGGCTATTGTCTGCTAAATCATTTGTAGCATCAGANGATACCANGTCTTCAAAACCAGCAATAGCTTCAGAGTAATTTTGNTTCTGGAAATTACCCAAACTATTCATATAAGTTTTTTTGTATTCAGCTGAATTGAATCTGGGTTCAGATGAAATAGGTTCTCCAGATTTTAATTTGGCCATTTCATTGTAGCTATTAGCTAAGGTCACTATTTTATTTTCAACTAGAACTAGTTTATTGAAAATTTCAAGAGCGGTGCTATCCATATATTTGGATTGATTTTCTAGATTCCTTACCCTATTATCAAGATTATTTAGCTTTTTAAGCAACATTACAGTTATTGAATCTTGCTGTGATTTACTTTTTACTGAGGCCTTAAATGATCTCATGAGTTCAGGTAATAATATTTGGTTATCCAATTCCAGAGAGTCTACCATAACCCTTACACGATCAATTTTAGCATTAAGTCTTTTAAGCTCTCTTGATGTATCCTTCCCCTGACCAAGTACAATAGAGTTAGTACACAGTGTTATTAAAATGATTAGATGTAATATACGATTTGTCATAAAATAGCCCCTTTGTTTCGGCAAATCGGTATAGAAGTTACCGTCTAATATTTTTTCATCAAATAAGTTTATCAGTCAGAATAATTAACACTTAATCTTAAGATTAAACCTATCATCAAAAAACTTGACAAGAGAAATGAACCGCCTGCTGAAATAAATGGGAATGGCAATCCTTTAACTGGAATTAAACCTACTGTCATTGCCGTATTTACAAAAACGTGAGAAAGTAATATGGTGCCTATACCAATCAAAACAAGGCTTGAAAATCTATCCTTGGATAGGTATGCTCTTTTAAGAATTTGTGTAATTAAAAATCCAATAACCAAGAGGACAATAGCAATGGCAATGAAACCCATTTCCTCGCCAATAACTGATAAAATAAAATCTGATTCTTGCACAGGTAGAAATTTCAAATGGGTCTGAGTTCCTTGCCCCCATCCTTTACCAAAAATTCCACCGCTTCCAATTGCAGTTTTACTTTGTATAATTTGATATGCTGCTCCAAGTGGATCTTTTTCAGGATTTAGAAAAGATAAGATTCTACCCTGTTGATACTTAGTGAGTGAGTTCCAAGCATATGGTGACAAGAGCCCTAAGAATATATTTCCAAAAAAAAGTATAATTGATATAATAATTCTTGATCTGGAAACAACAATCACTAAACCAAGGACTACAGCCCAAACAGTAAAAGAAATAGTTTGAAAAGCTGTTAACATACTAAATAAGGGCGCAAGCATTAGGAAGAGAAAAAAAGGTCTAGCGCCAGACCAATATAGCATAGGAAAAACAGGTGAAAACATTACAATAGCTGTCCCTAAGTCAGGTTGATTCATCACAATAAGTGTTGGTATTAAAACCAGAAAGATTGGCAAGATTAATGAATTAAATTTTTTCATTTTTATCCTATGATCAGATAGGTATCTTGCCAATGCCAATACAATAAATACTTTTACAAACTCACTTGGTTGTATTTTAAAAGGCAAACCAATATCGAGCCATCTATAGGTATTAGCATGAGATTTTCCTAAAAATGGTAATAAAACTAATATAATTCCAATAATGTAAAGTGGATAGGTATACTTGTGAATATTATATCTAGGTATTAAAAGAGTAAAAAAAGCTAAAATAATTGCGGGTAGGAAAAACAGGCATTGCTTGTAAAATGGGTTGTTTATGAAATCACTTTCTTGATGTTGAGAGATACTGTTTAATACAATCAAGCCTGTAATTGAAAGGAAAGCAACAGAAGTTATAATACTAATGGGCATCTCTTTATATTGAAAAGCTGTTTTCATTTTTCTGCAAGATTAATATTTTTTATCAATTCTTTAAAAACGGTTTTAGCTATTGGTGCTGCTACTGCACCACCTGAGCCAGAGTTCTCTAATAACACAACAATTGAATATTTTTGATTCTCATAATTAATCCAGCCAACAAACCATGCGTGGTCTTCTCCATGAGGATTTTCAGCAGTTCCTGTTTTACCATAAATATCTGCTCCATTTATTAGTGGATCTGCATTCTTTCCTGTACCTTTTGGATTGATAATAACCTGATTCATATCAAAAATAATTCTTTCCCAAGCATCGTCATTTAAGAGAGGTTTTTTTGATGAGAAAAACTCATTTGACATCACAAAATGAGGACTAAAGGTGTTACCTTTAGTTGCTAAAATATTTGTATAGTTAAATACTTGCATAGGAGTAACAAGAATTTCACCTTGCCCTATGCAGATGTTTAATAATGAACCAGTACTCCAACCAAAGCGACCATATCTTTTATTCATATATTCAACAGTTGGCACAGTACCTATATATTCTCTTTCAATATCTATGCCTGTCTCACTACCAAATCCAAATGATCTAAAATAACTTGCTATCTTATCCAAATCATAATAGGCAATAGTTTTGTAAAAGTATATGTCACAAGATTGCATGATCGCTGACGTCAAATTTACTCTGCCGTGGCCTTTGGTGTTCCAACAACCAAATACCCTATCCCCATATTGATAAATCCCCTCACATAACTCAGTAGAATCTGGATAAAAATTAGGGTGATCTAGAAGGACTGCTTCGGTTATCATTTTTACTATTGATCCAGGTGGGTAAAGACCCTGATTAAAACGATTAACTAGTGGTTTATCAGGATTGTTTATGATATCATTCCATTCTTCTTCCAAAATTCTTCCAGTAAAAAGGTCTGGTATAAAATCTGGTTTGCTAACTGCTCCTAATATCTCACCTGTTTCTGGAATACCTACAATAATCACACCCCTTTTCCTATCCATTATTTTTTCTAAAGAGTATTGTATATTAACATCAATTGTAGTAATAATATTATTGCCAGGATCAGGTTTTAATGGAGGAAAATCAATAACATACCCAGCCTCCCTACCAAAAGCATCCACCTGATAAAACTGTACCCCGTGCGATCCCTTTAAATATTGTTCGTAACTTTGCTCTAAACCACTCCAACCAATAATATCTCCGAATTCATAATCTGATGGATTTTTTAGATTTTCTCTTATTTCTTTATCTACCTCTTTAACATATCCGAGTAAATGAGATGCCCTGACAAGTGATGGAAAATATCTTTCTGGAAATTGTTGATAATAAACACCCTCAAGATTAAGTCTATTTTCTTCAAGCCTCGATATTTGGCTGAAAGTTAAATCCTTTGCAATCCTGGTAGGAATAAATCTTCCACGATAGTATTTACTATAACTTTTTACGAGACTAAGCGAATCTATATCAATTATTTTTGAAATCAATTGAAATGTTTTACCCTTATCCGATATTTCACCCGGAATAGCATTTAATATATAAGTTGGGAGATTATCAACTAAAATTTTACCCTTTCTATCAAGGATTAAACCACGTGGAGCAGAGGTAGTCACTTTTCTTATCCTATTAGTGTTTGCTTTTTTTGAGTATTGGTCAAAATCAAGGATTTGTAATTGAAAAAACCTTAGCAAAAGGACAATAATCAAAAAGGAAGTAATTCCTAATGCTATGTAGTACTGATGAATTTTTGCTACATTTTCTGCTTTTAACATACTTAAGAACGACTTAATGGAATAATGAACTGTAATATTCCAATGAATGAGAGTGTATAGATGGAAGTCCCAAACCATTTACTCCAAAAAACATTTATATTCAAAACAAAAAGATCTTGGTATTGTATTATGCAATAAACAAAAAACTGAATGAAAATAATTAATATCCAAAGTATGGTAAAATGAAATGGAGTTATTCTTGAACGCATCATCCTTATTGAGCCAGCTAAATAACCTGTTATGGCATAAGTTAGTGAAGATATCCCAAAAAATAGCCCTATCCCCGATAGGTTGACTATCAACCCAAAAATAAATCCCGAAATAATGCCCAACGTACGACCATAGTTTATAGACCAATAGAGAATCAATATAAGACAAAAATCAGGACGGATTGACCCTATTGCAAGCAAATCTGAAAATAGCAATTGCAAAAGCCAGACTAAAAAAGCAGGAATGATTAGCTTAGTCCACTGCATTTAATTTATCAATTATTACAAAGACATACTGAAATGCACTCATATTATTTGGTAAAGAGACATTTACAATTTTCTGGAAACTACTTCTTTCTTCAAATACTCCTTGAACACTGCCTACAGGAAGGCCCGCAGGATATATGTCGCTAAAACCAGAAGTAACCACTTTATCACCAATGTTAATTTTCACATTTTTCTGGACTTCATGTATCTGAGCCATATTACCTTTAATTATCCTCATTATTCCCGTAGCTCCGCTGGGCAAGATACGAACGCTTAAACGAAAATTAGTATCGTTAATTAATTGTACAATTGATGCTTTTTTACCTGCTTCAATAGTTTTTCCTATAACACCTTTTGGGGTCAAAACAGCTTGATTTTTTTTTATTCCATCCACTAATCCACCATCGATGACAATAGATAGTAAATTTGGTTGCACTCCTTTATTAACCACCCTAGCAGGTTTAATCTCAAGTTTAGTTTGTCTTTTAAAATCAAGCATATTAAGTAATTCATCGTTTTCTTTTTGTAAACTCAACATAGATTCAACTTGCAATGATAAAGACAAGTTTTTTTCACGCAGAAGTTGATTCTCCTCCTCAAGAAAAATTAAAGATTGAAGCAATGCTACTGGAGAGGAGATAAAAGAGACTAATTCTGATGCTTTTCCACGAACAGTCCCCATCCTAGGGTCATTATTATTTAGTAATAAGTAAGTAGATAAAATTACAGCAAGAGTAAAGAGGAAATGATCCTTATATTTTATTATTGCAAGGTAAACACCATACATACAAAATTATAATAGAACTGCTTCGTATTTTTTCAAATTCTCCAATACCATTCCCGTTCCCTTAACAACAGATAATAAAGGATCTTCCGATACGTTGACCGGTACATTTGTTCGTTCTCTAATTATTTGATCGATACCTTTCAAAAGACTACCACCACCAGCCAATATTATGCCTCTTTCTAAAATATCTGCTGCCAGTTCTGGAGGTGTTTGCTCTAAGCAACGTTTTACTGCCTCAACAATTTGATTTACAGGATCTTTCAAAGCTAATCTTACCTCATCGGATGAGACCTCTATAGTTTTGGGAATTCCAGAAACTAAATCTCTACCCTTAACTGCTATATCTGCAGATTTCATTTTCATTGCAGAACCGACGGTTTTTTTTATTTTTTCACTCATCCCTAGACCAATCTCGAGTTTATGTTCATTACGAAACCATTGTAAGACTGCTTCATCCATTTCATCACCAGCTATCCTAATTGTTTCTTTTGTAACTACACCATTTAATGAAATAACTGCTATTTCTGTTGTACCACCACCAATGTCAACTATTATATTTCCTATAGGTTTACTTATATCTAATCCTATGCCTATTGCAGCAGCAAAGAGATCAACAACTCCACGCAAAAGACG
>PBFM01000004.1 GCA_002718655.1 Fidelibacterota bacterium | reverse complement strand
ATAGCATAATTAAATAAATCAAAAAATTAGAATTAGTTGATTTCATTTTTACTTTATCAATTATAATTACTCCATTCTTATGTTGTTTAATAATATGGTGATGCTCCCAGTATGATAGGTGAAAAGGCATTTTAAGTCCATGATCTTCAAAGTAAAGGTGTTCTTTTGTCTTATTATAATTTTTATGAATGACTTTTATGTTTTTCCATCCGAAAAACCAGAATGAAAAATCAGCCTTCATATCATTCTTTATTCCCTCCCAATAATTAATACGAACAGGCTGTAGTAAGGTTAAGAATTTGACAAAATCGTAATTATGAAATGATTGAATTACATCGTTTATACTAATATTATTAATAACAACCTTCTGTTTATAAGTCATATGAAAATTATATATTTACAGTTATGTTAATTATGTAATGAAAAAAATTGAAAGAACTAATTTATTTGAACTATTATTTCATTCTTCCTAAATGGAGGGATAACCCACGGAGAATTGTATTGCGCGACTAGAAAAGCACCAGCAACGTTATGCCCCTCAGCTAATATTCGCTTTTTCAATTTCTCCTTGTAATGTTTTACTCTTTCTTTGGTTGCCCAGCCACCAAATCGAAGTACTGCTGCTTTTCCTAAATCAAACTCTTTTATGCGGACATCAATAGTATTTGGCTTGGGCAAGTCGTTAATTGAATGCTCTGATGGCATAAAAAACATCACCTCGCATATATTTTTTGAGTTTGGCACATCAGACATAACCGGTGCTGTCATTTCAATGCTTAAGCCAGTTGAATTACCCCCAAAAATATAATTGGCAATTCGCCTAAAGCCTGTAGATGTGGCCTGACTATAATCCATATCTACTTTAGTAGATGCTATTATCATTGATTGGTATTGTCTAATTTCATAGCCATTCCCTTTGGAGATAAAACGATATTTTGGAGTTTCTAAAGCCATGAGACCTGTACTAAAGCCTATAAGAATCATCGCTTTTATAAAATGATGATTTACCATGATTTAAAAAAAGGTACAAGTGTTGGTGTTTTACTTTTATAATTTTCATAGTCATCACTTCCTCCCCATTTTTTTTCCGCATAATCTTCTAATAAATTTACTCCACTCATCCTTGTAAGTAAAAAGTAGATGAAAATTGGAGATATTAAGGTGACATATTGCCAACCCTTCAAAGTAGGCAAGGTAATGACCGCCATTCCTACCCAAAGTAAAATTTCTCCAAAATAATTAGGATGTCTAGATATACTCCATAGGCCAATATTTATGAATCTATCTTTATTTTCTGGTTTTGATTTAAATTTTCTTTTTTGCTCATCTGCAGTTAATTCGATTAAAAAACCAATAATCCACAAAAGCATGCCAAAGTAACAATAGATATCATTATGATAGTTAGCATTATTTATTATCATGGTAAGTGCGTTCACAGTAGTTAGAAAGACCCAAAGTGCGGATAGGGTCCACCAAACTAAAAATTTTGAAAAATTCTTTTTCACATCTCGGAACCTTCGGTCTTCGCCTGCTTTAAGTACTCTAACAAATAAAAAGATACCTAATCTGAGAGCCCATACTAAAATCAAAATTATAGTTATAATGGACCTCAAACCTAGATCTCCACCAGAGACTTGATTAGTAAAATAAGCAGATACCCCTAATACTACCACGTAAGCAACAGTACCCGATATGTCAAAAAATTTCTCAGTTTTTGCAATATAAGATGGTATAAATAGTAACCAATGAATAATAAAACTTGTCACCATGCAAATGAAAAGGATAGGATAGCCATTAAAGGTAAAACCATATTGGGAACCAGCAGTTGCAATCAATACAGCTGTAAAAATTATAACAAAGATACTGACGTAATCTCTCATACTATGATTCATTGATATTAACTTATTATTCTGAGTTTTTTAAATACGGAAGTTGCAAGATAGCCAAGGTCTAACTCAAACCAACGAAATGCAAAATTTAAATTGTTTGGTCTCATATGATGATTGTTTTGATATAATTCACCCATCATTAAAAAATCAATAGGGAGCGTGTTCTTAGAATTATCATTTATTTTATCAAAGTTTCTATACCCTGATTTGTGACCAAACCAATTGACTATGAATCCATGTATGGGACCCATCATAGCATGGAGTGGAAGAAAAGCATATTGCCATGGCTCCGTTGCAAACTTGAAATAGATCAAAGTGTAGATTAAAATGAATGTGGTTCTTGTAATTGGAGATTCAGCAATTCTCTCTAATTGATACCATCTTGGTACATCATCATCATCTCGCTCGCCTCTCATAAATGCATTTACTAATTTTCTATACTCAACTACAGTAGCCCAATTAAAGCTAATTATATTTGTCAAATGCAATGGTGAATGTGGATCATTGGGGGTATCAGCATATGAGTGATGTCTCCGATGCATAATACCATATGCTGCAGGATGCAAGAATGATGAGCCTTGGAAAATGAAGGTTAAAAAGAAAAATGTTCTTTCCCAGAACCTACTCATCTTAAACATATTATGCGATGAATATCGATGCAAAAAAAATGTCTGAAAAAAAAGGGATAAATACCAGTGTGCTATGAAAAATACTATAATTAACATTTTAGTTTTCTATTTTGTAAACCTGTAATGTGAGATACCCCACTCAGAACCATTACCATATCCAAATAATTTTTCACAAGACATGAAAAATATTCTCCACCTTTGTATCCACAAATCTACACTCTCCTCCCCATAAGTTTCAGCTAGGATATCTTTGACCTTTATACTATTCATATCCATTTTATTTAACCATGCTATTGAGGTCTTTTCATAGTGCGAGCCAGGCATTCTCCATGTTTCTTCAATCTTTAAATCATCTTGGAAATATAGAAGGAGATCATGAGAAGGCATCATCCCACCAGAAAAAAACTCTCTAGCCATCCAATCAGCTTCATTATTATCCTCAAAAGGATAGACTAGTGATTTGTGGGAAAAAATGTGTATGAATAGTTTTCCGTTATCGTTTAACCAATTGTGAATACGAGATAAAAGAGATTTATAGTTTCGCATATGTTCAAACATTTCAATTGAAACAACACGGTCAAATTTAATATCTGTTTGAAATTCATTCATATCTGCCGTGATAACATTTACATTTTTAATTCCATTTTTTTCACATCTTTTCTCAATATACTTTTTTTGGTCTTTTGAGTTACTAACTGCAGTTATTGAGCTAGAAGGATACTTCTCTGCCATAAAACAAGTTAAAGAACCCCATCCACATCCGAGTTCTAATACAGATTGGCCATCACGAAGCTCTGCTCTTTCCACACTTAACTTTAACATTGCTAATTCAGATTCATTTAATGTCATGTCATTCTTTGGCCAATAGCCTGAACTATACTTAAGATTTTCTCCTAACACATTTTCAAAAAAGGACGATGGAACTTCATAGTGTTGCTCGTTGGCTTTATCTGGAACAAGAGCTATTGGACTATTTATCATTTGTTCAATCCACCTCTGCTTTCTAGATGATAATTCTTCTACTGAATAGGACACCTCATTTCTTATTCTATTTTTACAATTTTTAACTATACCAGCCCGAATCATAAAATCAGGCATTATTCCACTCTCTGCTAATTCAATAAGTTTTTTTATCATATTAATATTTGATATTTATATTTCTAGTTCCGGATTTTGCAAATACAAGTTGTACGTCTCCAATGTTGCGTTCTAAAAATCCTGCTTCACAGTATAGTAAGTAGAACTCCCACATATTTATGAATGTTTGTGAATAACCCATTTCTTTTATTTCTTGGGAAACATCCATAAAGTTTTTCCTCCATCTTTTTAATGTTTCAGCATAGTGTAAGGTTATGTCTTCCATATCTATCATTGCAAGATCTGTTCTATTTTTAATCACATCCATAATCTGAGAAATTGATATTAAGCATGAACCTGGAAAAATATATTTCTTTATAAAATCGACTGAATCTTTATAAACATCAAAATTTTGATCATTATAGGTTATACCTTGTATAGCAGCAATACCATTTGGTTTTAATAATGATGATACTTTCATAAAAAAGTTAGTTATATACTCGTAACCGACAGCTTCAATCATTTCAATGGAAACTATTTTATCATATTCCCCATCTAAATTTCGATAGTCTTGGTTAATTATCTTAATTTTCGAATCAAGGTTTTCTTCAAAAATACGTTTATTAGCATACTCATATTGCGCATCTGAAATTGTTGTTGTTGTAACCTTACAACCGTACTTTTTTGCTGCATAAATTGCAAAGCTTCCCCAGCCTGAGCCAATTTCTAATATATGATCTTCTGATGATATATCAAGCTTTCTACATATACGGTCTAGTTTTTCTATGGAAGCCTCTTCAAGACTAACGTCTTTATTTTTAAAATAAGCACATGAATACGTCATTGTTGGATCAAGCCAGAGTTTATAAAATTCATTACTTAAATCATAATGCGCAATAATGTTTTTCTTGCTGCCAGACAGAGTATTTTGTCTATTTTTGTGTATTAATTTGTTTATTGGGCTAACCATACTCGCAAAACCTTGATTCATTGACAAAAGAATATCTCTGTTTTGTAATAAAATCTGCATAAGCCTTACAACATTATCTGAAGACCAGTGGCCTAACATATATGATTCTGCAACACCAAGTGCGCCACCACTACCAACTAATAAATAGAATTCCTTTGAGTGAATATTAATAGAAACTTTGCTTTGAGAATTAGGGTCACCAAAAGAATAATTTTTTCCATCTTCATGGACACAAACATATCCTTTTTTTAATTGACTAAGCTTTCTAGTTAATCCTTTTTTAAAAATAGAAGTAAGAAACCGAACTGTTTTAGGCGCTTTTATCCTTTCTGCGAAAGTATCAACTTTTTGGTTTGTTATCATATAAGTTAGGTTCCTTTGTCTATGTTTACTTTGCTTGGATGGATAAAAAATGGAGCTTTTTTAAACCATAGTTTTAAGGCCTGCCAGTGTATGCGGATTACTATTATTATTGTAATTGCAGGGAACCTTAGGATTTGATTTATGACTGTTTTTATATTAAAAGGCAAACGCTTCATACTAAGCGTAGCATCGAAAACCTTTTCCCCATCCTTATAATTTATCATATTAACTGATAGTGAGTTTTTTGGCTGGGTAAAGGACCACTCATATTTGTGATCCATACCCCAAAATGGACTTACATGAAGTTTTTTTTCAAGTTCGGCAGAGAGTTTACTTGAATGGGTTTCTTCATTTTTTTTCTGAATTACATAAGAGTGTCTTTCATTCCAAGGCGTATTTGTAACCTCAGCCATAATTACCTCTACCTCCGAATCATCTTCATCAAAACAATAGTAGAAGCTTACAGGATTAAAACAATATCCAAAATACCTAAGATGAGTTAGAAGTCTTATTGGTCCTTTAATCTCATACCCAATCTCTTTGCATATCGTATCCCTTACTGCTTTATCCAGACTGATTTTTTCATCACCGTGATAATCCTTTCGTCTAAATGATACCATGGCAGGGCGATCTACATTCCATATCCATGATTTTTTCATGCATCCTCTTATCGTATTTAAATCAATGTAAGCCATAAATAATGGATAAGAAAAAAATTGCTCAAATGGAGTAAACCGGCGATGTCTTATCGTGCCTTTGTAAATATAACTTTTCAATGACAGACTCAAAATGATTCTCCAATGCTAGAACATACATCAAGTGCACTTACTACTCCATCTTCATGAAAACCATTGCGCCAATATGCACCACAATAAAAGGTATTATTCTTTCCGCTGATTAAATTCTTTTGTTTTTGCGCCTTGATGCTTGAACTCGTGAAAAGAGGATGTTCATATTCTAGATGTTTGATGACTTTTTCTGGATGAACCATTGATTCACCATTCAATGTAACGCAAAAGGTTCTATCGCAATTAAGACCTTGTAATATATTCATATTGTAAGTTAGCATAACAGGACGCTCATCATCCCTATCAAGAAAATAATTCCAACTAGACCAAGCTAATTTTCGATTTGGTAAAATAGTATCATCGTAGTGCAAGATAGCGTGGTTTTTTTGATATTTCATAGCGCCTAAAATTTTCTTCTCATCCGAAGTTGGCTTGTCTAACAGCTTGAGGGCTTGATCGCTGTGAGTAGCGAAAATCACCGCATCAAATGTTGCTTCATCATTAATTTCAGTGCCAAAATTTATTTTAATCAAATCATTTTGTCGCTTGACTTTTTTTACTGGAGTAGATAGTAATATGTTACTCTTAAAATTTGTTACCATTTTTTCAACATAGTTCCTAGAACCACCTTTTATAACAAACCATCTCGGCCTGTTTAAAATTTGTAACAAACCATGATTATCAAAGAATTTTATAAAAAATACTGCAGGCATTTCCATCATCTCCCTAGGAACAGTAGACCATATTGCGGCACCAATTGGAATAATGTAATTGTGAATAAATTCATTGGAGTATTTATTAATCTTCAAATATTCTCCTAGGGTTGTTTCAGAAGGAATATTATGAAGATCTCTTCTAGATTCAGCATTGAATCTTTTCATACTCTTAAGCATTCTCAAAAAAGATACACTAAAAATATTAGATCTCTGTGCAAATAATCCATTTAAGGAGTGACCTGCATATTCTAAATTACTCTTTTCAGACTTGACACTAAAACCCATCCTCGTTAACTGTCTTTCAATACCAAGTTTATCCAATAATTTTATGAAATTTGGATATGTTCTTTCGTTGTAGACGATAAAACCTGAATCAACTGACCAATTTTCCCCACCATATTCTATATCGTGAGTATGTGTATGGCCTCCTATGTAATCATTTTTTTCAAATAATGTTATTTCATGATTCTGATTTAGTACATATGCACATGTTAAGCCAGATATTCCTGAACCAATGATTGCGATTCTCATATTCTTTTATCTGCTAAATTAAAATGATTTTCTCTTACCATATCTGAGGTACTTTTTTAATTAATTTAAGATCATACCCTATTTTTGATAAATCTTCAAGAATATCATCATAAGTTTTATCAGGGATATATGGAGTCCTAGCCATAATCCATACATATTTTCTTGAAGGAATTCCAATTACAGTATAAGAATATTCTTCATCAAGACCGATTATATAAAATGGCATCTTGAATGGCCATACAAACTGCATTTTCCATTCTGCATTGGTATTTTTATTATGTATAAATCCTTTTGGTTTATATGTTTTCTTCTTACCAAGAGGACCATTCTTAAAAAAGGTAAATGTTGTATTTATTGTACCATTAGAATCCAGAGAATATGATTCAATTGCATTTGTGGCTTCTGTTTCTAGGAAAGTAGGTATGTTTGCTATTACATACCAATCACCCATAAAGCGCTCTATGTCTACATATTCTACTGTTTTCATTTCTGGAAAGTTAACTTTTTGGTTATCATTGCAACTTATTACTAACAAGAGAAAGGGGAATACAATAATTAAATTTAAATATTTTACCATTGATTTACACTAGCGGAGCGAAATTTTCACAACCCGTTCTGCTTCTAATAAAACATCCTGAAAAATATTAAAAATGCTAACTTTGTTTATTATATCAACTGCAAAATCAGGTAACGACCCACCAGGATCCATATACAGGCGATATGATAGATTAGATACATTTTCACTTACAATTTCAGACATCCAAAGACCAGCACCGTAGTCCAGATAGACGGCATCTCTTTTTGTATCCCTGAATTTATTTTTTCTAAGTTCATTTTCATTAATAAGATACCAATGAACTATAGATAAATTGTCATTCTCATGAATACCAAATGGATGTATTCTAAAATAGTATTCTCTATCTTTTATGAAAGGAAGGGCTACTGGCAAAAAGTTGTAACAATCTTTCCATTTTTCGTTCCTATTTATCTCTATTGATTCAAAAGATTTAGTACTATTAAAAAAAGCATCGTAGTTATCAACATCCATTATAATTTTCTTAATAATATTTGAAGGAATTGAAATTTTTTTCTGTACCATAAATGCAGATAACTTTAAATCATCAAAAATTTTAGTACTAAGAAGCATTCCATCCCGATCATCGATTACGCGCCAATCGCTATTACTATGCAATTTTTTTAATAATTCAATTGGTTTACTGACATTTGATTGCGCACTGGGAATGGAATAAAATAAGATAATGTAGAGGAAAAATATTTTTCTCATCTGCTTTTGATATTAATCTTATCGTTAACCCAAAACATAAGTGGAATACTAATTCCCCAAATAATTGCAAGAATAATTGAAACCGTAATAAAATCTTGCTTGAAATGAATTACAGAGAATTTTTCACCTGTAACATAGGCAAGAGGGCCACCAACTACACCGACAAATATTGATTCAATCCAACGATCTTTAAACCAAATCATAGAATGATTTACTGTTGCAGCAAAGCCACACCACATCGCTGTAATCCATAATGGCGCAACTTTACTATTGCCATAAGAACCGAGGTAGCCAAGAATATTCCCCTGAAATAGTAGAGTATCAACAAAAGTTCCAATGAATCCAAAAATTAAGATCAGTTTATATTCTTCTTCATGGGAAGAAAAATGATAAAGATGAACAGCCAAAAAAGTTAACATAACCATCGGTCCAAAGTATGCTATTTCGTGTTTTGTAGCAATGACACAAGCCCACCAACTGATTTGAAACCCAATTATATTAAATGCATTTTTCATAATTTTCCATATTAATAAACTTAGTTTATTTAATTTTAATACACAAATGTTAATTAGGCGTTTTGAGCGTTACTCATATGTTTTAATTATTATCGTTACCACCATCATAAACGTATAGAACACTAGACCAATTAATAACATAATAAGAAAGTAATAAGGCCACTCAGGCATCAATTGAGTAAAGTTGACACCCTCTGGTTTTAAAAAAGTAAACATATAATTACTTCCTATTAAAACGTTAATTAAAATTATTGAAGCAACTAATACAGTAGTCCATTTGATCGCATTGAAATAATCTGTCCATTTTGGTAAATAACCATCAATTACAATACTCAGCATTACGAAAATAACTAGCCCATGAGCAAAAAAATAATGTATGGATACATATATGTGCTCTTGCTCAGATAAATTTGTATTGATAAATGCAAAGAGCGATCCCCCAAATCCAGCGAAAAAGAACCAATTCTTTAAATCCCTATTTTCAAGATTATTAGCATAAACAGGAATTAAAAGAGCTGATAAATAACACATTTCAAGAGGCAGCGATGTTTTGATACTCCATATATTGTAATAGACCATATATAATTGAAAAAGGATTTCATTAAATAAAACTAAATAACCAATGGTTCGAATGATAATAATTTTCCCTTTTCTTGCACTATTACCATATACCCAGGCAACGGCAAAACAAAGAGTCGTACTAATCAAACCAAAAATCACATGCTGGCTTGGTAGTGCTCCAATAATATTGATGATATCATTTAACATATGAGCTATGTGTTATTTTTCAGTTAAATCTAATTTTTTAACCAGTAATTAATTTTAAAGAATATGGCATTTTCAGTTTGGCGTGACCATAATGATTCAGAAGATGAATAATCACTACTCTGATTTAGGTTGTAAACGATGAAAATTGTACTTCCTTCTCTGTATTCCCAACGAAGAACAAAAGTACCAACAGTATTTAAGATCTTGAAATCTGGATTATCATTATTTGCAAGATATTCATACTCTATTAAATCCATCGTCCTAGGGGTTTCTAAACGGAAATAATTTTTATAGTCCATGTCTGCAAAAAAAGGCTGCAAAAAACATTGAAATGACATTTGCGGTGAAAATGTCCAATCTAAGCGGAGCGTTATATCTCTCGTAAGCAAAAGAGAGTTAGCATAGACTCTAACTGTGTCGCCAATATTTTCTAAAACATCAACCCATTGCATATAATTAGGACTTTTATCCTGCTTGATATTCATTTCGATATTTAGTGGCTCAATCGGTTTGAATTTTGACCAGAATTCGATACGATATCCAGTTCCTCTATTTCTTCCATACCCTGCGCCTAAGTTAGCACCAAAAACTAGGTTCTTTCTCCTATCACTACTAAAGCTTGGACCCGCATATCCCCAAAACTCTGTCTTATATTCCCAAGCATTTTCATTTCTAAAAATATCTTCATCATTAAACGCAGGTAAAAACAATTTACTGAAAAGGCCAATGTTCCAATAGTTTGATAATAAATTTTCCTGCTCGACTTCTACCTCCCGCTCTAATAAAAGACCATCACTATTCCATTCTTGTGTATATTTCAATTCTAGATTATTTCTTATGAAATGTCCCCAAGGCTCTTGTATTCTTAGTTCAAGCCTTGAACCAGCATATGATAGACCATTTCTGCGCAAGTACCCAAGGTCATTTGTATCAAATCTATCATCATAGGTCCCATACCAAAAACGAATACTCCACCACAATGGATTCAAATACCCAAAATTAAACCGATAAGCATCTCCTATTACCTGATTAACATTTGATTGAATTATCTGCCCATTTGAAAAAAGTTTATTACCTAAAAGACCAATTCGCCAATCCAGTCCAAGTACTGTAGCTCCTGGTTGATTTCTCCTAGATACATTTGTTATCATTAAACCAACTCTCGAAATTTTATTTATTAGCGGTATCTCAAGTCTACCAATGCTATAGTTTGTTCTTGGCTCAACAACAATTTTGCTTGAGTCTAATCCATCAATGCTTATGGCAGTTTCTTCTGCTGTCATTGCAGTTATTAAACCATAATTCATACCTGATGAAGAACTACCCATTATTTTTCCCGCAGTTAAAATAGTAGTAAAATCAGGCATGTCTTTTATTTCAGTGTCTTCAGGGATATAATATCCTGGTTTCTTTCCAATCCTTCTTGAATTAAAAAGCGATATTCGATGATCAAAAAATTCAGAACCCTCTGAAAAAAATGGACGTTTTTCTTCATAAAATGTTTCAAATGCAGTCAAGTTTAATACAGACGGATCTGCCTCAACCTGTCCAAAATCAGGATTGACTGTTATCTTCATCATACTGTTTGATGTTAGACCGTATCGTAGATCTAGACCAATATCACTCTGTATATTATCACTATATCCTGCAAGAGCATAAGGTACTATCTCTAGTTGTTTGGGATTAGGGACATCATCAAAACCCTGCAATATTCCTAAGGGGAGCATTAGTCCTCTAATGGATTTAGAACGCCCAGGCCATTCGACTCTTTCTTGCAATCGATGAATGGCTCTTTCAAATGAGATGCCCCATTCCATATTTGGCTTATTTTCAAACTGAAAGATTGCAAATGGCAATTTGAATTCTGCAGTCCAACCTTCATCATTAAAACCAATCGAAACATCCCAAACTGGGTTCCAAGTCGGATCAAAATTCCACTCACCAGAAGCTACAACATCCATTTTAGCACCCGAAGCATTTACAGCAAAAAAATAGCCATTGTAATCATCATTCCTTGAATCAATCGTGATTCCAACCCAATCAGAATTGTTAGCAAAACCATCCATCCAGCTATCTCTTCGAACAAGTGTTTTTCTTATTTTATCAGGCTGCGAATCATGGGATTGAATAAATACATATAAAGCTTCATTATCATACTTTAATTTGACTGCAGTTTTTTCAGATGGTGCAATAAGTTCTTTTGGCTCAATTTGAAAAAATTCATCTATAAGATATCCACCTTCCCAGGAATAATCGTTTAAAATACCATCAATTTTTGGTGGAGAAGAACACCGAGTAGCCTTTACGATTTTAAATCTAAGTGAATCAGGATCAAAATTGTAAAGATAATTAGATTGTCCAATAACAAAACTTTTTAAAAAAAGTAAATTAAGGAATATGAGACTTTGATGAACCTTCATAGTTTACTTTGAATTATGCTACCAATCTATCTAAAGCGAAGTATGAATGATTATTTTGTTTGTAATTCAAAATTGATATGAAAATTATCGTAGATAAGCTTATTTCCAAGATCCCCAAAATATTTTCCTGATCTATATTTAATATCATATAAGGTTCTATCAATTGTCAATCTCCCTTGAGCTGTAGCATTTGTTTTGTTTATGTTTAATTGCACAGGGAATTCAACTGTTTGAGTTATGCCTTTTATAAAAAGTTCACATGTAACCATAATTTTCTTTTTACTTTTTTTGACTGAATTAATGCTAAGCGTCGCCTCTGGGTAATTTTCAACGTCAAAAAAATCAGAAGACTTTAAATGATCTTCTAACTTTTCACTCCATCTCCAATCTTTAATATCTTCAACGGATATGCTAGACATATCGACTATGAACCGGCCAGATGATAGTTCATTATCTTTTAGGCTAACTACTCCCTCTTTTAATTTTACGTATCCCCAATGCGTACCAATAACCTTTTCTCCAGTCCATCTAAGCTTAGATCTCTCCAAATCAACAAAAAAAGAAATATCTTCACTAATTAATAAATTGGAACCAAATAAGAAAATGAAAATGATTACTGGTCTCATAGAATCATAAAAAAAATAGCTCCATATAAGGAGCTATTAATTAAGTAAACATATTTTTTAATCATTCACCAATGACTTGATCAACAACCAATAATACATCTAAAATATTAACGATACCGTCTAAGTTCATATCAGCATTTTGAGTTTGTTCTTGATCAAGCTCTAAAAAACCGATGACGTGATTTACCGTTACAATTACATCTAGAATATTTACAATTCCATCATCATTGAGATCACCAAAGTCAATATTTAGTGGAGAAACAGTTCCTGGTGGAAACTGAATTCCATCTATCCAAACACAATCATCTCCTTCACTCTCTGCCTCATCTTTTTTATAGACCCATCTAAGCAAATGTTCACCAACTGGTAGAGCAATAGAATATTCTTCCCAATCATTTTCCCCACCTATCTCTAGTTCTTGTGGTTCATCATCGATGTAAAACTCTAGATAATCATATACTACTCCTGAATTTCCTTGTTCAGAGGATGATCTTGCCCAAAAAATAATATTGCCCTCATTCAGGACATTCATCACTAAGGAGAGTTCAGAGGTCTGATCATGCCCTATCTCACCTGATTTTGCAGAATAAATTCCTGATGAAGAATACTCATTGTCTATTGTCCAATCCGCATCTCCACCCTGTGTCCAATTAAAGGAGTTAAAGTTACCAGTTTCAAAATCTTCCAAAAGTATCCCTACTGTTAATGGAATTGGAAAGCCATGCTCATATGGTGTATCTGCGGCACCAATGTCAATATTAAAATTAGGATAATATCCAAGTGGAGTGTTTGATGCTATATTAAGATTAATTATCAGTGGTAACTGAGTGCCTACTCCCCAAAAAGTTGCGTCATTACTTACTATATCGTCTACCGTTATGTAAGGGTCATTGTTATTAACCTCAAAAGTTGGATAAACTACAGGGGCGTTCCCATTATTTTCAATTATAACCTCTATGCTAGCCGATTCACCAGGGTCAAGGGTGCCATTCCCATTTCCCCCGAAATCAATTGAAATAAGCTGATATGCTGGAGCCTGGACGTTAAAAACTAAGGAATGATCCCAATCTGAAGAATCGCTCATTACAGAAACCAATAATGGAACCGTTGAACCATCTTCTAGATTCCAATCTACAATAAACTCAAAGGGTCCTACGGACACCTGATCTCCAGAGGCCACGGGATCTTGAACTATTTCTTCCGTAATTATATTTACCATCGACCCCTGATGTATCAGCGTAAAAGTAAGTTCGTCCGATGCTTCCTGACCAACATTTTGAAAGACAACGTACAAAGAGGCTTCTTCTCCATAATCTAAGATGTCATCATCTCCACTAATCATTACAAAGTCATCGAAGAGCATATAAGCTCCTTCAGGGTCAATAATGTCTATGGTTTGTTCATATGGCACTTTATTGTATGCAGTTACTACTAGGTTTACATATCCAGGTATGTCCAATGAATTTTCAAACAATAAATTGACATAACCGGTTTCATCCGTGTGACCTGATGCCAAGAGTTCACCCTCCCTTGATATTGCAACTAGAGCACCAGAAACATCAGCATTGACAACTAATTCAGAACTCCCAATTGTGAGAGCACTGTTGTGTGTTATGGACATTTCTGAAGGGGTATCTGATCTTACGACAACTGATGGATCACCAAAAATAGTCCAGTAGCATGTTTCATCATAACCAGCTGTTCCATAGCTATCATTCATCTGGTTCATTCCATTAAATGATAGGCCGCCAAATGTTCGTTTAATGTTATCAGAATATGACTCAACAAAAATAGCATTCATCTCGTCCTGTCCTTCCATGGGGGGATTCCAGGCCTGGTTTACGGTAGACATTAGAGCAGCTATTGCTCCGGTAGGAGTTCCATCAGTATCTGTAGCACGCAACCATGTCTCAGCATAGCAAGTTCCCTGTTCAAATTCCCCATTTACACAAGCGACAGACCAAATAAAAGGCCACCTACCTACATTCACAAGGCCATTCACATCTGTATTATTCATCGGGCATCCATTACCCCATGACCCATTGGATCCGTGGCCAGTATAATTTATGATTGATCGGCCTTCGTTGATTGCTTCCTCTCCTTCAGCAACCGTTCCATCGGGATCGTAAACTTGGTCTACTTCAATATAGGTATAGTCTAATAACAATTCACGAATATTGTCCATGTGCTCGTCATCATCTTCACCATCATCACCTGGCCCTTGGTTTGATGCAAAGCCTGCACCTTTTTTATACCAATCTGCATTAGAATCAGGGTTCATTTCATATGATATGGTTCTGTCAACCATTGTAGTTACATGCTCAATTGTCTCAGCAGAGAACCGGCCAATTACAAGATCAGGATAGTAATCATTTCCAGCAACAAAGGTTAATGAATTGTCTGATGGACTGTTGGACCCAGCTCCGTTTGATCTTCGTATGGTCTCTATTTGATCGATATCACCAACAAGAAGAACAAACGCAATACCGTTCTCGTAGTATTGATCTTCAATGAAGGCTTCCATTTCATCCACATCACCTATTTCTGCAATATCATGGATTTCGGTTGGTATCCCTTTATAATTCTTCCAATCAACAAAAGGCTGCATCGCTTCCAAAAATTCACCATAACTAATTACTAACATTGGACCCTGTTCTCCTAACACATCATAGCGCTCGTTTTCTGTGTAGTTAATGAAATGGTCCCTATACATTTGTTGAAACTCACGAGACCCTGAATACGGTGGACGCCTAGTAAGTGCATTTAATTGACTGATTCCCTCTTGCTGAATATTCAATTTAATATGAGTATAAACTCTTAATATTCTTTGTATAGGATTGTACTGGATTGGTTGAAAAACTATGGCCTGTCCTCTGTAGGACCTTAGAATGTATGGATCTCTCAAAAACGAAATTTCTTTAGGATAGAATTCATTTTTCTGATAGACTTTTCCATATGTATGGGGTATTGATGATGGATCAATATCTCTTGTAATATTTCCCTTAGATGACTCAATATCTTCAATCTGGATGTCAACGAAATCAGTATCTATGATCGTAAGTTTCATGTGAGCCATGTCAGGAATAATTATTGAACGAGCAATACGCGGTAGATCTGGAGCACCTTTTTCTAAAATTGGAACACCACCTGGGAATGAAATAATTTTACCATTAGTGTTAGTTGTTTCGATATTATATCCACCCAAGCTAAGTGCAACCTGTATCTCTTTTTCTGAAACTGGATTAACTTCCCAATCTGGTTCAACTGGACTGGAAGAGCCTAAATCTACCCAGTCTGAACCAAAAAGACTTGTAATCAGCAAGGGAATTAATGCATAGAGTTTTTTATTTGATCTCATTGTCATAATTTAGTAATAAATACATATTTTTCATTAGTTATTCGATAAAAGATATCTAGCGGCTTGGATTGATTATAATCTAATGCTTGCTTGGTATCTTAATCCAATGTTTAATCTTTTCTTTTACAATTTTTAATTCTTTTTCCTTGTTTCTTTTTTCTAATCCATTGGCAAATATGCCTAGCTTCTTTATCAACATATTCCTCGTAAGGTCATATTGAGAGTTGTCGAGTAACTTAGACCTCAACAACTTTTCCAGCGATTTTATACGATACTGCTCTATGCCACCAGACACCCTTGATAATTGGTCTAAGTGCCCTCCATATTTTATTATCAATGGCTCATCCAAAAAGAGTATGGAATACTTAGAAGTGATTCTAAGCCAGAGATCATAATCCTCACAAACCCTTAGTGTCTCATCAAATAGACCAACATCTTTAAAAACATCTTTTTTTATCAGGGTTGATGATGGGGATATTTTACACATATCCAAACAATGATTAAAAATGTAACCTCCATGTTTTTGGTGCTTTTTCTTTTGGTTGACACGAAACCCGTTTCTTATCCATATTTCATTAGTATGACAAAAAATCATTTCAGAATGCTCTTTTAAATACAATCTTTGGCGTTCTAATTTTTCGGAAACCCATTCATCATCAGAGTCCAATAGTGCTATCCAAGAACCTTTGGACACTCGTATAGCCTCATTCCTTGCTGAGCTGACACCTTTATTGGATTGATAAATGTATGTAACCATGGGATATTCATCCTTTATCCACTCTCTGGTCCCATCATCAGAACCATCGTCCATGACAATTATCTCAAATGGATCAATAGTTTGAGATAAAACTGATTCTAATGCTCTTTTAAGAGTATGTTTTCTGTTAAACGTGGGTATGACTACTGAAATCTTCAACAATAAAACTCTTTTAAAAAAAAAGAAGCATGCTTCTCATTCTACACACTTTGAAAAAAGTTGATCAAAATAATTGATTTGGATATATGTCATTATCGACAAGTAACTGAATCTGGTCACTTACGAATGGTTTATCATCTTTATATGTCACACCGAACCACTTTGAACCAGTTCGTAAAACATGTACTTTTTTAGTTCCTGAAAGGATGAGCTCGTTTACTACTGTTGGAATAAGAAATTCACTCTTCATCTCATTACCGTTCGCATTCAAAAAATCAATGAACATAACTCTTAAATGTTCAAATACGTCTGGCATGAACCCCCAAACATTCATTGAAACAGGTTCACTCCCATCCAATCGTATGGCACGATCTGAGGAAATGCCATTCTCAGCAAGCTGTAGATCTCCAGTCTCCACTACAGTTTCTAGGAAACCTTCCTTTACGGTACACAATCCTCGAGTAACACCACCAAACTCAGATAATGTCTTATCTAACTGAAAAGCGACCATAGAGAATAATGAGCCCCCATCATTATAATAATCAGCTACGACCTTGAACGATTCTAGCCCATAAAAGTCATCACCATTGATCGCTACAAAGGGTTCATTAATGATATCAGCAGCAGTTAAGATCGCATGGCCAGTGCCCCAAGGTTTCTCCCTCCCTCTTGGACACTTAAACCCTTGCGGCAGCTCATTGAGGTCTTGGAATGCAAATTCAATTGCTATCCTTCCCTTGTACTTATCAGTAATTTGCGTTTTGAATTCCTTTTCAAAATCTTTTCGAATTATGAATACGACCTTATTAAAACCTGAACGAATCGCATCAAACACAGAATAGTCTATGATTGTTTCTCCATTGGGTCCCACAGGNTCGAGTTGTTTAAGACCNCCATACCTAGAACCCATCCCAGCTGCCATGACCAATAGNGTAATGTCTTTCATTTTTATTTCCTTAAAATTTTANTTATTAAATTAAAACTTTTGTACCNTCATCTGCTTGNACTACATATGCAATTCCGCCAACAGATCTTATGGCATCTGAAATTGACTCCGTATCTTCTGGCCCATAAGCAAACATGCANCCCCCTCCTCCTGAACCATTGATCTTACATCCGTATGCTCCTGCTTTATTAGCAGCCTCTATCATTAATTCTATCTTTTTAGTACTAACATTAAGATGATCTCTTAGGATGAAGTGCTGTAAATTCAATAAATGTCCTATCATTTCATGGTCAAGATCATCCTTTTCAAGCTCGTTTTTTGCATTCCTTAATATGTCACGATTTTTTATCGTATGATGAAATAGATTTTTTTCAGCGGTTGTCAAAACAGATAGGTCAAGTTTCTTTGATGAATGAATATTAAAAGACGGATTCAATGAACTAATCTTTTCAAAAATGTTTAATCGACGATCCCTACAATGGGAAAGTATGTTAAGTGTATCCTTCTTTTCCATTGAATCACCCAATACAAAGCTACCCAGAGAGGTGTTTATTTTTTCAACTCGTATTTTTGGCTCGGACTCAAGATATACCGTGCTCCCGATTGCTGTTGAATACTGATCCATCATTCCACCAGGTTCATTAAATTCCTCAACCTCAGCCATGTAAGCTAATTCTCCCAACTTCTTCCTACTCCATTTGGTCTTATTATCTGCCATTAGAGAAAGAAAATGCAACCAACTAACTACGATCGCTGAAGAACTACTTGTACCAGCTTGGATTGGGATATCACTTTTTAATTCACACTCAAATCCATATGAAAAAACAAGCCCCTCCCTCTTTGCTATATTTAAACCGCTCTTAAAATAATCCCTTGAACCTTTATAATCTCCATCTCCAAGGGAAAAATTTTCTGTGCGGTCAATGTCAGGCATGTGTATGATAATCTGATCATCTTCCCTTCTTATGCCCTTGATACTTGCTCTTAACGATATAGCTGTTGCAATAACAGGGAGACCAAGATAATCCTGATGCTCGCCAAAAAGGCATATTCTTCCAGGAGTGGTTACTTCCAAAGCCGAAAAATTCCCAATGCGGACATTGCGCTTAGCAGAAAAAGAAAGATACCAGTTCCCGTTTGTCCATATATTAAAAGACCAATCCCAAACAACGCTGCATAAACTGATATTGAGCCCATGAACATCATCAGTATTCCTTTTGGGACAGACCAAGTGCTAGATGAATATTCATTCGAGAACCTTTTCCATCCTGGCCCGCCTGGATTAACCGTAGAAACAAAATTAATCAAGGTTTTTTTAGATTCTGGAGGAGTAAAGAATGCTGTAATAATCCAAATAATCGTGGTCATAAAAGTTCCGTAAGCGATCTTTTCCCAGCTCGCTAGATTCACAACTCCGAAATTGAAATAAGCTGCAATGATAAGAGAACTTAGCATCGCCATGATCTCTGCATAGGCATTTACTCTCCACCAAAACCAGCGAAGGATGTATATCAAACCAGTACCTGCACCAATCATCAGTAGTAAATTAAATGCTTGGCCCGCATTTGTAAGGATCAGTCCAAGACCACCACCAAGGAATATGGATATGACAATGAATACTCTTCCTATCATTACAAGTTCTTTTTCAGATGCACTTGGTTTGATGAATCTATTATAAAGATCGTTAACAACATAACTCGCACCAAGATTCAACTGCGTGGATATGGTACTCATGAAAGCAGCAATGAGAGAAGCAGATACCAAACCAAGTAATCCTGAAGGTAAAAGAGTAAGCATCGCAGGATATGCAACATCATGGCCTAGCTTGTCCATTGGCAGATTTGGAAAAGCTGTTTGAAGATCTGATAGCTCAGGATAAATAACCAAAGAGGATAATGCAATCAAGATCCAAGGCCATGGCCTTATGGCATAATGTGCTAGATTAAACAACAGAGTGGCACCAACAGCATTAGTTTCATCTTTCGCAGAAAACATTCGCTGGGCTATGTAACCTCCTCCGCCTGGCTCAGCACCAGGATAATAACTTGCCCACCATTGTACTGCCAGGGGAACCAATAATACGGGAACCCAAACATCTGGATCAGACATGTTTGGGAAGAGAGACAGCTTATCCATTACCTCAACCCGGCCGATTAGGTTTGAAACTCCACCGATCTCTGGAAGACCCAAGATGTAAATAGTAGCCCATACAGATCCAATCATTGCCAATGTAAATTGGACAAAATCTGTTATTACTACTGCTTTTAATCCACCCAACATTGAATAGGCAAGAGTGATAGCACCAGCGACCACTAGCGTAAACCACCCAGGAACACCTAAAACGATCTCACCAAATTTGACAGCCGCAAGACTAACTGCGCCCATTACTAATACATTAAATATGAGACCAAGGTATACTGCACGAAAACCACGTAGAAACGCCGCTGGTTTTCCTCCATACCGTAGCTCATAAAATTCAATGTCAGTCATCACGCCTGATCGATGCCATAGTCTTGCATAGACAAATACCGTTAGCATTCCAGTCAGCAAAAATGCCCACCAACTCCAGTTCCCAGAGACTCCTTCTCTTCTTACTAGGTCAGTTACTAGATTAGGAGTATCTGTTGAAAAGGTTGTAGCGACCATACTGATTCCCAATAGCCACCACGGCATATTCCTACCAGCTAAAAAAAATGATCTGGTGTTCTTTGACGAGTCTTTTGAAGCCCATATTCCAATCACCAAGCAGAATACAAAATACCCAACAATTATGGCCCAGTCAAATAGGGATAGTATCATTTATCTATGCGTAATCATCAAGGCCAAATATCGGCTGATTGGACTTCCATTTTCCTCGTGTAAAATCAGGTACCTTTACTGCTGTACTTCCCAATCGAATGGACTTCTCACTAAGTGGAGAGATCACACTCATACTCGCCGCATCGTAAACGTCTAGCACTGGTTTCGTACCCTTGAGTGCTTCGATGAAAGCACGTAGTATGAAAAAGTCCATCCCACCATGGCCTGAGCCCTCTGCCTTATTTTCGAATCGTTTCCATAATGGGTGATCATACTGTTTTAAATAACTACTTTCATCATCCCACCTGTGCTCATTTTTGCTTACTCCCTCAACATAGATCGATCTTGCATCTTTTTGCCAAAGGCCCTTGGTCCCCTGTACCCTAAAATTAAGTGAGTATGGTCTAGGATTATTTGTGTCATGGCTCAACATTATGGTTTGGCCGTTCGCACACTTTATTGTGGTTGTAACTATGTCACCACATTTGAAATTAATGGATGCATTTGGATGATCACTGCCACCATTATCAACAATGTATTTGTTTAGACCTCTAGCCTGGGTAGAAAATGAAGATAAATGCGTCATCCTATTACCACGATTTATGTCAAGCATTGAGCTAACAGGCCCCAACCCATGAGTTGGGTAGAGATCTCCATTTCTTTCTATCGAGTGTTGCGTCCTCCATTTTGCCTCAGAAAATCCTTTTTCTCCAAACTCTACACCTCCTCCGTATGGGTTAACTCCGTCATTGAATTTGACATGGCGGAGGTCGTGCTGGTATCCCCCCTGGCAGTGTAGCAGTTCACCAAACATACCCTCTCTTACCATATTCAGTATAGCCATCACATCACGCCTGTAGCATACATTCTCCATGATCATGCAAAATTTTCCTGATCTTTCAGATGTCTTAACAAGATCCCAACATTCATCGACAGTCAATGCAGCTGGAACCTCTGTACCAACATTGATACCAGCTTTCATTGCAGCGACTGACATTGGATGATGCCATTTCCAAGGCGTTGCAACATAAACACCATCGAGATTTTCATTTTTTATCATATTCTCATAATCTTCATCATTCTTCTTATAAACTCTAGGCTCTGGTTTTCCACCATCCTTTAGTATCTTCAATGCAGAGGCTATCATGACGTCATCAATGTCACAGATAGCTGGGATGGATACCTCTGGGTATTTTGCTGCGAGCCAAAGCATCCACTGTCCTCTTAATCCAGTACCAATGAATCCTAATCTAACCCTCGTCTTAACCCTATTGGAAAAAAGGGAATAGGGCATCACTGCAGCTGCGCTCCCTGCAACAGTAGTTGTTTTAATGAATTTTCTACGAGTGATTTTCTTTGTCACATCATACTCCTAATATCTGGTTTAATTCTTATCAATAAAAAGTCTATAGGAAGGGATTGACATCCAATCAAAGCCAGGTCCCTTCCATTTTACTTCAAGTGATTCTTGGCCTCCCCTTTCAAAATATTGAACCTCGATCTTGTACCATCCCTTTTTAAGTGGAATATCAGATGAAACAGTCTTCCTCCCGTGCAGTCCATCATTATCCACTAAAGGAAAATCTCCTATGTATAATCTAGAGCCGTCATCTGAGGTGGTTTGGAACGAATAGTTGCCTTCTGTTTCAACATTCAAATATCCTGTAAAAGCATGTCCAAAATCATTTTCTCTATAATCATCAATAATAAAATTATTTACTCTGGTCCGCAAGAATGGTGTTTCTTTCATCATCTCTCTGCAATCATTCCACTGACCCAGATATGTGCTTTTCGTTAACCCATTCTTGGTACTTAATATTTCTACCGGCATGGTCGCCAGTTTGCTGGTTCTATAGCCTTGCGCAGAGGATTGAGCCACTAAGGTTCCTGCTACGTTTATCTGGAATGGGCCAATGTATTCATTATTTGCTTTCAAGGCCTCCGTTTCATCACCAAATCCATACTCTAATTTAACTGATGTGTGGTTTGAGGTAATATTGATGTTCGCTCTCTCATCTTTAATTTCAATCTTGATTGTCGGGGGGTCAAGATATGGTAGCACAGGTATCTTCAAAACATGAATTGGAAAACTAGAAAAAGCAGGTCTCAATTTTTTTGGGATATCGATCAATAGATCATTACGAACATTACGCCAAGTTAGCTTGCTTTTGCTTCCGAGTAACGTAATTTGCTCATTTCCATTGGCATTGATGTTTTTGATTCTCATTCTTTTTTTTGGTACTTTCTCAATAAATGCGAATAAATACCTACGATCCTTAGAAAGAGTAAATCTAATATCACCTGATCGAGCAATTGGATTGATGGTGGTCCCATATATGGACTCACCATTCACATCTAACCATTCACCAATTTCAATCAAGCGATTGGCCATTATTTTAGGAATCGTACCATCAGACCTAGGGCCAATATTGAGTAATAAATTCCCTCCTCTACTAACAATATCAACCAACAAACGAATCAGATCATCTGAGGAACTGTAATCATTGAGACCCTCATTCTTGTTATAACCAAATGAACGCCCCATTCCTCTACACTCCTCCCATCCACGCTCAATGAAATCATCATTGATATGGCCTGATGAGGGATCATACTCCGTTGAGAAATAGCCTCCGTGCTTGAATCGAGTCTCGCCACCCCAGCGATCATTGACCACCACGTCCTTAGGAGCATTGGATTCATTATATAACCAAGCTAAAAACTTCTCACTCTTCCATTCCCGACTGTCTCTGTCCCATTCTCCATCAGAAAAAATTATGTCAGGCTCATATCGTTGAACCGCGTCCTTGAGTTGGGGGAGCATATGCTCATCTACATATCTTATTACGTTTTTTGGATAATCTGGATGATCCCACTCATAAAGTGAATAATAAAAACCCGATCTAAGACCCAGCTTTTTTACGGCATGATCAAGGTCTCCGAGGAGATCTCTTTTCGCAATGCCATTGACCGAATTATATCCACGACTTTGTGGACTAGGCCAAAGACAAAAGCCATCATGATGCTTGGATGTTAGGACCACATATTTTGCTCCAGCGCGCTTAAATAGATCCGCCCAATCCCCAGGGTCAAATTTTGCAGCGTCAAAATAATCAATGAAGTCTCTATAGGGAAAGTCCTTACCATAATTTTTTTCATGATATCTCAAGCGAGCAGTGTCTCCATTATTTAGCCCATTGAGATACCACTCTGCGTACGACCCCTTTGGACCCCATGCGGGAACCGAATACAGTCCCCAGTGTATGAAGATACCAAACTTTGCATCCTTGAACCACTCTGGTGTTGGGCGAGAATCAAGAGAACTCCAATTTGGTTCGTAGTCTTTTCCTTTTGATATGGTAAGAATAAGAAAGACAATAACGAAGCGGGTCATTAGATCCTCAAATTATTAGATGTTAGAAGTACGTTCTATGAGCCTAAAATTATAACGACCACATTAGAATTCTAAGTAGGATCCTGGAACCACAAAAGGATCAAGCCCAATGTCTTTTCCAGCAAATCCCGGAATGTTCCCTCTTGTCATTGAAACATTCACCCCCTCAATGTCAACTGAATATTTAGAGACCACTGATCCTGTAACATCACTATTCCCAGACAAAGTAAATGAAGATCCATAATTTAATATAGCACCATTTACAGCGGTACCGCTAAGGGACAGGGTATTGCCTTTTGAAACTATCAGTCCATTAATAGATGAGTTTACATAAGTAGCATTCCCCTGGGAATAGATGACCACAGCTGAGTTCATGTCATTACCAGCTTGAGAATTTGAGATAGACATGTTACCACTGCAGATGATGAATATGTTTCCATTCACTATTGAATTTGAGTTGATGGTAATGTTACCATCGGCGACAATGTATCCTGGTCCGTTGATGGTCGAATTTGAAATGACCAGATCACTTGATCTTAATAGTTTGCTATTTGGATAACTAGACAGATCTATGGTCCTATTCGTGAAAGAAGAACTATTCATTTTTGATAGAATTGGACCAGATGTCCAAGATGGTCCATTTATAAGAGAACCATCATTATTTGATTGTGTCTGCCTATCGTTTGCAATATTTCCTGAATTCTCTTGGAAATCATAGTAAGCAGTGAGTCCAGACTCATTGCCATTTAGTACCGTATCTTTCATCGCTTGAATCTGTGCCTGAGTCCTTGTTACGTTCCAGAGTCTGACCTCATCAATGTGACCTGCAAAATATCTTGCTGAATTATAATCTCCTGTGTGAAACTTAGTGTCTCTGTTACGCGCAATGGAAACGTCACCTCCGTGGTTCCAAAGCTTCGAACCTGAGCCTGATCCGAACTGTTGACCATCTAAATACCCCTTAAACGCATTACTGGAAACGGAATTTCCACCGTTTAGTGTGAGTGCTACATGGTGCCAGGTATTGCTTTGTATGTTACTTGTAGAGTGCCAGGTACCGGGGTCCCAGTCACTCTCTCCGTTCGGCTCATTCCACCCACCAACATAAAGCGCTCCTCCAAAAACGTAGATGTTCAAACCTCGGATGGTACCACCTTGCTCATATATGGTCTGCTTGCGCGACGTAATGTTCTTGTTATCTACCTTGAACCAGGCCTCTATGGTCTTATACCTATGATTGTGACTACCCGTGTTGATATCGCTGGAATTTCCAATTCTTACATAGTCATTGCTACCATCAAAGTCTAGAGCATGATTTACATAGCTACCAGGCTCTTGCGATGCGCTATTGATTAGTGCCTCGTACTGGGACGTATTGATCTCTGGGAAAATAGGAATTTCACTCAAGAGAGTTCCTCCAGTGCCTGTACCTGTATAGGTAATTCCACTACTTGCACCACTGTTTGACTGTATATTACCGTTGAAAAACATATCACCATATATATTTGCATTAGACTCTGCAAAGGTCTGAGATCCTAAATTATGTCCATAAAAAGAAAAACAAAATGCTTCTGGAAAAGATGATATTAAAAGGCGTACGTTTCTTTCTACGTCATCAATCTTTCCCTTGCTCTTCAATGTCAAATAATGAGTTTTGGACAGAATTGATCCTGCTTCATCATTTTGACTATCGAATATCACCGAATAGGTCCCATTGTTAAAGCTCCCATTAATGCTAGTCGTGTTTCGCGAATCAGCGTATGATTGAAGCCCGTGCTCTATACCGGTCATGGCAAGATTTCTCGCCCGTATGTCCTGGGCATGGTAACCACCAGTACGGGTCTCCACCACAGCAAAACGTGCCAAGTAAAATGCAAACAGGCTGAGGAGTATGAATACCCCCATTGTTGAGGCCATCAATATTATTCCAGAATCGCTCTTGTTTCTAAAATTATCTCTCATCAGTTGTGGTAACTCATTTTTTTCCCAAATCTAAAATTGTGTGGATAAACGAATGAACTAAGCGAAAGGGTGTCATCATCTTTTACGAAGGTTAGTTCTAATTTTGATAGACGTACGTTTGCTGACTGTTCGTTCGACAGACCTCCTGTTATTGGTGTTATCAAACTAAAGTTATCATCATAGAATACAAAGCCAGTTGACATGGAATATGACAGCGAATTTGAAAGGGGATTGTAGCTACCATTTCCGAGCCTTAGATTCAAATATCCTTCCGTTCCCGTCTGAAAATCCTTTTGCTCATTCTTCGCATTTGTCAGATATATCCTGCTCTGGTCTGAAGAAGAAAAATTCGAGGGGGATGCCTGCCCCTGTGTCTCCCTCATGAGTCTCCAAAATGCTGATCTTGATTCACTTACAAAGCCCTGGCGATCTGTCTCACTTACAAAAATATCAGAGCCCTGAAACAACATAGTCGCTGTCATGGAACCAATGATCCCAGTGATGACAATGACTATTATCATCTCAATCAGAGTGAATCCCCTTGCACTTTTTCTTGCATACATCATAGACCTGATCCTATGATCATGGTGTCCGTCATTGCCGGTAGAGTACCATGTGATATTTTCACCATCACACTCTTATAGTTCGAACGATCTGATTGAGACACGTGAAAGCCAGTAGATGCAGAAACATAATTAACGGATACGTCACATCTGAATGCTGGATGCTCAGGATACTGAACTATGACATAGCCATCGAAATCATCAATGTCATCGAACTCTGTTACCAGTGACTCACCTGTATCCTGTCCTAGGGTGATTGACCATGGCTCAGTAAGATTCTCATCAAACCGTCTCGATCGAATCTGGTTCTCGATGCTATTAAGAATGGTACTCTGGATGGTTCTAAGTTCAGACTTTGCTCTAACCGTCTTCCCAGTGTTCAAAGCATTTAAAAAAATCATGAAAGACAGAGTCAAGAGCACAAGCACCACCAAGACCTCTACCAAGGTAAAACCATTCTGATTATTAGAAATTTTCTTCACCTATTCTACACTCCACTTACCTGTGACAGGTTGAACTGATATGGTCTTTGTATTGAGCGCAATCGTCCCTCCAAACTTTAGGTCTCCTAGTGGTAAGAATTGCAACTCGGAAGTACCGTTAAAATCTACGGATCGAAGGTCAACATCTCTCATTCTGGAATTATCGAGCGACATGACACCATTCACACTATTTGGAAAATCCGTAAGTGGGAATCTAGAATGATCAGGACCACTGTAAATGGTGTAGGTCTCCTGAGATGATGAGAAGACAATCGTAAGGGTATCGTGCTTTCCAAAAGCCATTGATCTTGTAAGATCAATGTCACTAGTGATCTGGTCTATTGCTATCTGCTCCCTTATCGTGGAAAGACCAATATCCGTTCGAGTCATTGCAATTGCACTAAAGATACCAACAAGAACAATAACAATTATGAGCTCTATTAGCGAAAAGCCAGGAACAATGGCATGAATTGTCTTTTTCTTGATGTTAGTCATGGTCAAAATACGATATCGACCAAAAGCATACGATATTTATATAGAGTAAGTAAAGGATTTTCCGTATGAGGGGCTATCCTCATCAACGTCCTCTATCTTAATGTAATACATCACCTCACCTGATGCGTCTACCGTGTCATTCCATGTAGTATACATGAAGGGTGTATTGTTCGCATTCTTGGGTAATACTCCCGTAGCAAATAGATGCTTTGGTGCCTGCGGGGATAGAAGAGAGTCCATTGGGGTCGATGCCCAATCATCATCCATGAGCTTTCGCTCATTGCTAGGTTCAGGTGGAAAATGAGCAACCCGACCTTTTTGCTGATGCATTCTGTAAAAGTAGTGAAAGAACGCCTCTCGTATCGTTTGCATGTTCGCCTCATTACGCTTTCCTTGCATCTCTTCAGATACCCCATTGTATGCTGGGATGGCAAAACTAATGAGTACTCCCATGAGCGCTAAGGTTACCACTAACTCCATCATGGTGAACCCAGCTGTATGTTTGAAATTCTTCATCATAAGATAATTTACTTGTAGTGGTCTTTTAATTTCGTTCCGAATTTAAAAAGGCTCCGGTACATACCGGAGCCTTTCTTGAATGATTTAGGTTAAGGACCTAATTAGATCAAATCCTTAGTTCCCTGCTCCTGCTTCTCTAGAACCTAGGGTACCTACTACATCACTATTTCCGCCGGTGTTAGTTCCTTTGTCATAGTCCCAGTGTACAAGTGTACCGTTACCGCGCATATGCGTAATGTTATTGGTAGTTGAGTTGTAGCGCCACTCTCCGTCATCTCCTGCATCCTCATTGTCAGTTGCATATCCAGCAGGCTTTGTTTCTAGAGCGTCCCATGGATTGGTTGGCCAGCTGCGGCGTCCGTTCTCCATCAACTTTTCAGTTGCGTGTGATTCCAGACCGGCTGCTATCGCACTTAATACTGCGTCTTCAGCTGCTTCTTCTGCTTTTTGTACAGAGGTCATGTATCTTGGGATCGCGACTGCGGCTAGGATACCTAGTATGATCGTGACCATTATTAATTCTATTAGTGTGAATCCTTTATTAGTGTTCCTCATTTTTATCTCCTTTAATGTTTATCCTTTGGTTTGTGGTTTTTAGGATGCCTGTTTTTATTAGTTCTTTTTTACGGTTGAAGCTTTTTGTTGAATGATGATGGACTTTCAAGGTCAGCAACGAACATGATCGGTGCTAGGGATGAAGTACCTGAACCATATCCTGCGATCACCGTATATATATAGTGACCATCCTGGAAAGGGCTCTTGATTGGGTCGCCACCAAAAGCAGACAGAAATTCTGATGCTCCTACCTTATCTTCAACAGTACCACCAGCGTAGCTATCTGGGTCCTCACTGACATTAATGTAAGCATTGAGGCCATCCTCTATCTGAGGGAGTTCAGCATCTGGATTATCCGTTCCAAAGACTGAGGCCCATTTTGGGGCATCTGTTGAGTTGCTAAAGCTAGTGAATGTTGGCGCTGCGGTTTGTTCACCATCTTCATCAAATGTACCATTTAACGCTGCATTCACCAAATCTTCTGCAGACGATTGGTTCGCTTCAGTATAAGTGTAGCCAGCACCATCATCTGGAACTGTTTCGTTGAACTTCCACTGTCCTGGAAAGCGACCACGACCAGATTTTGTTACCTGCTCGTTATAAAAGTTGTTTGCTGCCTTCAATATCTTATCGATGTCAGCCAGTGTCTTTTTCTCCTTAGCACCTTCACCAACACCAGAAAATTTTGGTGCAGCTGTTGTTGCCAAGGTTGCCATCATTGCCGTAGTTACCGCAAATTCAGCAAGCGACTGACCGTCGACTCTCTTGAAGTATTTTTTTATTGTTTTCATTGTTGTCTTCATTGTTTTCCTCAATACGTGTATTAATTCTAGTTTATATTAGCAAATTCTGTGCCAATCTCGTCTATTTTTAGTTCTTTTCTACTAACTATTTTCATTTGTCTCATTAAATTTCTTTTTCTCTCGTCAATAAGGTCACTTTTTTAGCTAATTCTGTAAATCTTTCCTCTTAGGGAGGGCCTAAATATTTTTTTGAATCGATTCGTTACATTTTTGTCTAACATGGTTACACAGTATCCTTTTGTTACACTGCAGTCTATGGCTGCAAAATTGCGTGTATTTCCCTTGGGTTTTCAATGTCAGCTATATAGAGAATCGGTGACTCAGCCTTGGATCCGGAACCACTTCCTGCCACAACCTGGTAGACAAAATGTCCATCCTGAAATGGGCTCCCAACAGGACCAGTTGGAAACAATGAACCCCATTCAAATCTTCCTACCGTCTCGCTAGGTGGGCAAACATTACAAGGACCAGTGTCATCTTCATCATCAGCATGCAGAGTTGCAAGCTCTGGCTTGGGATAATCATAGCTGCTGATACCAAAAACGGATACCCAGTCACGTCCGTGGGAGGAAGCGAAATATGTAAAATCTGCTTTCTTAATGAGGTCTCCAGTCTCTGGGTCCTTGACATCAAGGATGTCATCAAGGATGTCTTGGATGCTCGAGTGTCCACCTACTGGCATGTTATACTTATCCTGGCCTGGAAATCTTCCACGACCTTCCTTAATGGCGGTGTCCTGATAAAAATTGGCGGCTTGACTCACAAGCTTGTCAAGCTCTGATCTTGATTTCTGGATCTTTGTATTCTCTCCTAACTGGGAAAGTTTTGGCGCTGCTGTCGCTGCGAGTATTGCCATGAGGGCGACCGTTACGGAGAACTCCATCAGAGAGTTTCCTCTCACACCCTTTAGGTTGCGTAAAAGTCTCTTGGTCGGTTCTGTCATTGTTCTCATTAACTAGTTATTAAATTGTAAATGTATACAATATGAATACAGCAAAATTTATGCCATTACATTCACCTTTACATTACAAAAACATTCTACTGAGGATTGCGTTATAAAATCAGATGAACACAATGATACAATAGATACAGAGTTGTATCAAAATGGTACAAAAAGAAAAGGCCTCTAAATCGAGGCCTTTTCTTTGATGAGCTTGATTCAGCTCATACGTGATCTATTTCTTTACCGTTTAGGGCATTAAGACGTTATTGAAGTCAGTCATGTTTTCAACATCGCCTACATATAGAACTGGAGGATATACATCAGCTCCTGATCCACCACCTGCTACGACAGCATATACATAGTGACCGTCTTGGAAAGTGCTACCTAATACTTCATCACCAAATAGTGTGGTCCACTCTACTTCACCGTCTGTATCTGTACCAATGTTAGCATTAGTATTTGAACCTTTACCAAATACGGATACCCAAGTTGAGTATGTTCCATCCTGGTCATATGTTTGCCAACCATCTGAACTTCCATATCCAAGATCCTCTAGGATTCTATTCTCATGGGCTCTTGAAGTTGAATCAGCAGCGTCTGTTCCACCAGAAGAAGCATCTGTATTATCATAATCTTCTCCTACTGGTTCATTAAATTTGCTTTGACCTGGAAAACGTCCGCGACCTTCGTCATCAGCTCTATCTTGGTAAAAGTTACCAGCTTGCTTGATGATCTTATCGATCTCGTTACGGGATTTCTCAGCCTTTGTACCTTCTGACATTTCACTTAGCTTTGGAGCAGCTGTAGCAGCCAGAGTTGCCATCAGAGCAGTAGTTGTTGCGAACTCAGCAAGTGAGTTACCGTTTATGCTTTTTACGTTTCTGATGATTTTTTTTAGTGTTTGCTTCATTTTATTTTCTCCTATTTGGGTTTATTTTGAAACAATTCTTTGTCAAGTTACCCCAATCAAGCAATTCCCATGCCAAACTGCTATTTTTCCATGAGTTTTTCTTATTTTCTGAGGGAAAATTAATTTATTATTAGTATAACATTTTGTTACAATAAGATATTTAACATGTATCATTATAAAACAAAAGGCCCCATGATTGGGGCCTTTTGGACCTGGTGGGTATTGCACCCACCTATTTTTTGCCTTGGGAAATCTTTTAGGGCATTAAGACGTTATTGAAGTCAGTCATGTTTTCAACATCGCCTACATATAGAACTGGAGGATATACATCAGCTCCTGATCCACCACCTGCTACGACAGCATA
>PBFM01000003.1 GCA_002718655.1 Fidelibacterota bacterium | reverse complement strand
TTGTAACTGATAATTTATTTATCAGTGATGTGCAATACACGCCTTGGCCTTCCGGCAATACAAGATATGAAGGGTGTGAGGTAACTGTTTCGGGTATTGTAACAGCAGATACAGCGCAATATATCGGGCATGGAATTGGTACTACTTTCTATAGTTCCTATGCTTTACAGGATGGTGAGGGGCCTTGGGGTGGACTTATCTTTGACACCGAGGAGATGGTTGAAGTTACTAGAGGAGATCATGTGACCATAACTGGGCTTGTCACTGACTTTGACCCAGAATGGTTGTACAAATTTGGTGGAAATACGCGCCTGATTAATGCTCAAGTTTCAGATATTTCGCAAGTTGGGGAGCAAGGTCCGTATATGGTATCCTGCGAAGACATTTATCAGACCGCTGATGAGGTTGAATCATATGAGGGTGTGTTAGTGAAATTGAACAATGTGACCATCTCATCCGTAAATCTTTATGACTGGTCCATTACTGATGGAACTGGTTTTGAAGCATTGATCGATGATGATATGGCAAACTTAGATGCATTTAATTCCATGGATCTTCTTGTTGAAGGTCAAGAGTTAGATCATGTAATGGGAATCTTCAACTATAGTTATGGAACATATAAGGTACAGATTCGTGATGTTGCAGACCTTGGTCAGACAGTTGGTATAGATGATGATTTTAAGGTAAATCCTTATGACTATGCGTTACATGATAACTTTCCAAATCCTTTTAACCCAGAGACCCAAATACGATTCTCAATTGGATCTCAAGAAGATGTAAAACTTATTATTTATGATGTAATGGGAAGGCAGGTTCGAACTCTTATAGGTGGGAGCACACTAGGCGCAGGGTTTCATGTGATGAATTGGAATGGTTTAGATGATAAAGGACAGAGAGTCCCTTCTGGAATGTATGTCTACCGTATAAAAGCAGGAGAATTCATTGCCGATAAGAAAATGTTACTTGTTAAATAAAACATTATTTGGGGGTGGTAAAATCACCCCCCTTGGAATAAAACTGAAAAATTTAAAATTATTTATACTTTTATTCATTCTTTCATGCGGCCGTTGGGAGTATGAAGATCAGTCTGAATTACTTAGGCCTAATTTTCCTGAAACCTATCTTTCTTTAGTTGCAATAGATACCATCTTTTCATCTATTGATTCATTAGGGAATATTATTTATGCAATTAATGAGGAACCAGATAGTGGATATGTTTGGGATACTTTGGACCAGGCATTTACAACAATCACGACAAGTAGACAAGAACTTCATTGGTGGGGTGAAGATAGGGATGGTGATATAATGGGCTATGAATTTAAGTGGAATAGCGATTCCATCTGGACCTATACTACAAAAGAAAGTGGAATATTCTATGTGCCCATTCGCTCTGAACTTGATGTATTTACATTTGAGATCAAATCCATTGATAACGATGGTAATCCAGACTCTACTCCTTCCAAAATAACCTTACCAATAAGGAACTCCAGTCCAGAGATATCATTTCGATACCTTTCAAATCCTCTAATAACAGATCTAGGAAGCGATACTAGTTTTACATTTCCAACTCGAACATTCATTTGGGATGCCTATGATCAAGATGGAAATGAGACTATCACGGATGTATTTTATGCAATGGACGATACTTGTGATGCATGTTGGGTGGTCTTAGATGGTGATGTAAATAGCGTTACTTTAAGAGAAATAAATCCTGGTAGCAGGACCTTTTTTCTTAAATGTAGAGACATTGCAGGAGCTGAAAGTGAAATCATAAGATTTCCTGATATAAGTAGACCAGCTGATGCTCAATTCTGGATAGTAAAACCAGTTTTGGGCGATATCCTAATAGTCGATGATTATCCATTGGACAATGCCAATAATACACTCTCTTGGTATGCGAGTTTGTTAGATACATTATTAGGCCCAGATCAATATTCTTACTGGGAGATTGGTGATGAACTACCATACTCTTCTACAGATGTAACTGCTAATTTGAATTATTTTAAAACAGTGCTCTGGTATGCTGCCTATAACAATACTAGCGCAGCAGACGATACTTACAATCAAGCTGAAGCAAGTATTGTTAACTTCATAATGGGTGGTGGAAATCTATTTATTAATCCAATAGATTTTGAAGATACTACTTTTACTTGGTTCCCCTTGGACTCTTTGGTTACATTGAATCCCAGTGGACGTCTTTTACCAAATAAGGTAATAGAGAGCCCAATAGATAGTACGCTCAATCTTTCTGTGTCTCACCTCATAGCAGTTAAAGTAAAAGGTTTTTGGCCAAGCCTTTTGGATTTTGAGATATTAACTGAAATATATCATATGGCTGACCCCCAAGAGAATGACACCTGGGTTGGAAACCCTACTGTTTGTAGTATGGGGCAGTATCGAGTTTCACCAACTCAGCTATCTGGTAAGGTCGTAATAATGACTCTGCCTCTCCATGATGGTTACAGACCAAAATTACAGGGAAATGGTTCAGCGATAAAATTATTCAACTACCTATTTGAAAATGAATTTTAAGACCAAGAAAATACTCTTTCTTTTTTCATTTCTTACCATGGTTCACGGTGGAGGTCTAGGATCAATTAATGGGAAAATTATTGATTCAAAGACAGGGGGCGCGCTTCCTGGAGTGAATGTGATAATTAAGGGAACATATTATGGTGCATCATCTGATATGGAGGGGAAATATCAAATTAATAATGTGTCTCCAGGAAGTTATGATCTTGAGGTCTCCATGATTGGCTATAAGATAATATTGAAAACTGGATTAGTAATCAGCAATGATGAGTTAATCACGATTGATTTTAATATGGAAGAAACCGTTCTTAGTTTTGGAGAGGACGTTGTTGTAATGGGAAAAAAACCATTGTTTGATGTTGATGAAACATCATCCATCTCAAGAGTAAGGAAGGAAGATATTGAGTCAAAGGTTGTGTCTAGTGTTGAAGATATACTTTCAGAACAGATTGGAGTAACCACGCAGGATAACGAGATACATATAAGAGGAGGAAGAATTGATGAAAGCATATTTGTAGTAGATGGTTTTTCTGTGAAAGATCCACTCTCAGGATATTCTGGTAACCTTTTTGTTAATGCGGATGCAATTGAGGAGCTAGAAATAGTCACTGGTGGCTATAATGCTGAATATGGTCAGGCAATGTCAGGTGTCGTAAATATTAAATTAAAGGAAGGAAGAGACCGTTATGAAGGTAGTGTGAAATATTCAAGCGATAGACTACTACCTGAAAACTTTAATACAGATAGGGTAGAATTCAATTTTGGTGGGCCTGATCTTTTTTTTCAAACAATTCCAGGATTGATGGGAATTGAATTGCCGGGTCGCTTTTCCTTTTTCCTAAATGGGTATGGGAAGATGTACGATGGAAATTTACCAGTAGCTTCAAAACTATATCCTCACCGTTTCTGGAATTCTTCTATCATTAGTGGTGAAAGTGCTGATGAATTTATGTCAATGTTAGCAGGGAGAGAAAATAACGACTGGCATTTTTTATATAAGCTCACATGGGAATTAACAAAAAAGAAAAAACTGTCTGTTTCTTATGATGCATCCATGAATATAAATCAAGGTTATTTTATGCCAAGGGCATTTGCGTCTACATATTTCCCCTACAGGTATATGAACATACTTGATAACTATAATACCATAACTAGAGATACTCGTTTATTAAATTTAAATTGGACACACACTCTATCTACTAGGTCATTCTATGAATTCACCATCGGAAAGTTCACCACAATGGAACATAGTGCTGTCCAAGATATGCATTGGAGCGACTACCAAGAGAGACTTGATCTTGAACCCATAAATTATAATCTTGATGATACTAACCTTGATGGTAATGTTTTGATTACCTATGGGGATGAATTCTATGACACGGGGTTTGCGCCTGAGTGGTATGATCTTAGTAGCGAAAATACTCGTTTTGATTTTGATTGGACCTTGCATACACAATCAGGACATAAAATAAAAACAGGAATTGAGCATACAATAACTGACATACAGGTTCTAGATATCGATGAACCTTGGAGTGGTTCATCTGGTTTTGGTGCAAATTATGATTATTACAATGCCAAAACCTATTTTGGTGCATTTTATTTACAGGACAGAATTATTTTTGAAGGGATGACACTTAATCTTGGCCTAAGGACAGATTATTGGATTCCCGGAAGATATGTGGAAAATGCAATTTCAGATACAAATAGTATTATCATAACTGATGAAGCACGCGAAATATTTGCAGCAGAAACTTTCGATTTTCCCTGGTTTCAAGATTCATATAAGATGAAGGCAAGAATAAGTCCTAGGTTTGGAATTTCTCATCCGATTACTGATAATGATGTACTTTACTTTTATTATGGACATTTCTCACAATTGCCAACGTTTCAATATGTCTACGCAAAAATTAATTCAACAGCACAATCAACTTATCAAGTTTTTGGTAATCCAAATCTAAACCCAAAGACTACAGTACAGTACGAATTAGGTGTTAAACATCGTTTTAGCGAAGATCAGGTGTTAGAATTAAAAGCATATTGGAAGGATATGTTTGACTATGAAACATCTCAGACAATCAGGCCATCTAATCCTAAATATGCACATTTGAGTTTTAATATGTATTTCAATGCTGATTATGCAAGAGCTAGAGGTATCGAAGCAATATTAAAAAGTAGGTTGTTTGAAAATTGGTATGTAGACCTCAATTTTAATTATAGTATTGTAACTGGAAAGAGTTCTTCTCCCCTGGATAATCTATTGGTACAGGCTGGCCAATTATCAGAAAAACCTCTAGGAGAAAATTATATGAGTTGGGATAGGCCTTTACATGTTTTTGCAAATCTCAATTATTCAAATCCCAAGAATTGGGGAATCTCAGCGAGATTAGAGTACGAATCTGGTCGCAGATATACTCGCTCTATTCAAGATACAGTGGTATACGTAGGCGATAAGGCATATTACCAAGGACCGAGGGAAGATGACCGTCCTTATGCATATGTAAGTCAAATACCTAATCACAATGTAGATTTAAAGATGCATAAAACTTTTAAGGTAGGAAAATTCAAATTAAAAAGTTATTTCGAAATAGAAAACTTGATGAATGTAAAAATTCCTAGGCGTATAAATCCTTATACCGGACGCGGTTATGATCCTGGGGAAATATATGGTTATGGACTTGCAAATAGTCCTAACCCTAATAATGATCCATCTCGCTATAGAAAACTACGTTCAACTGAACTTGGCATACAATTTATCTTCTAATGAGAAAGCAAACTTTTTTTATATTTTTCATTCTTTGCTTTCTTTCTCAAGGTAAAGGTCAGGACCTGTTCCCAATATTGGGAGGCCAGAGGGCAGGCACTTCGGTTTTTACCTTTTTAAATATTGGTGTTAGTGCTAGGGCCGTTGGTATGGGTGAGTCAGTTGTTGCATTAAACCAAGACGCAGCTAGTATTTATTATAATCCAGCTGTAATTGCTCAATTAGGGCGTTCTGAGATTTCAATATCTCAGATAAAATGGCCTGCAGAAATTGATTATGACTATTTTAGTTTTACACATCGCTTTTTAAAAAAACATTATTTGGGCATTAATGCTGGTATTTTACATATGAAACCAATGGCCGAAACGACAGAGTTCTATCCAGATGGGACAGGAAATTATTTTAATTTCCAAGATAGGTTTATTGGTATTACTTATGGATCTAAAATGACTGATAGATTTAGTTTTGGTTTTACCATTAAGCATGTTGCTGAGGATATGGCTGATTATAAGATGAGTGCTTTGTTGATTGATATGGGGACGTTTTATTGGACAGGGTATAAGTCGTTAAGATTTTGTGCGTCACTCTGTAATTTTGGTGGAAATGTCTCTCCCAATGGATCTTATGAGAAAAGGATACTTGATCAAAATTCTGGTATGGAAATAATAGAAGTTTCTTCATTTGAAAAATTTTCACCCCCTACTCAATTTAGGGTGGGAGCTGCAATTGACCCCATAAGTTCAGATATGCAGTTACTAACATTATCAATACAATTAAACCATCCAGTTGATAACGCAGAGTACATTGTTACTGGTGTAGAATATTCTTACTTGAAAAGTCTTTACATCAGAGCGGGACATAAATTCAATAAGAATGAGGAAAATATGACTTTTGGTTTAGGAATTCGAGTGCCAGTTGGACCAGTAAAATTAAATGTGGATTATGGATATGCAAATTTTGATCATTTAACTGATCCAAGAAGGTTTACTTTAGGAATTAGTTTATGATGAAAAGAATGAAGTACTATCTATTTATCTTTTTATTTTTTAATATGTCTTGTATGGAGCGCTTCAGCATTGATGGGAGCATTGAACCAGAAGAGCCAGGGCAATTTGGTGCAGGTGATACAACTTTTTTACAGATACAGCCTTTATGGGATACAAATTACGGTATTTCTAATCCAGTAGAAATATCTATAGCCCAGGATGGTCGCATTTTTGTAGCTGACGAAGGAAATAATTCGATATTGGTCTTCGATCAAAATGGTACTAGGCCAACTGGATTTGAACAACTAATTGATTTGCAAGATGGTTTTGGTGAAATAATTGCGCCAATTGATGTTGATATTGATAAAAAAATGAATGTTTTTTTCATTGATGGTTCACAGAAAATATTTGTTTGGAATCAATATTGGAATGATGTTGGCATTAATAAGATTTCAACGAGTTTAACATTTTTGAATCAGCAAACAGGTGTTGATACGGTAGCATATGTGGGGACCAATCTTTTTATGGAACTTATAAATACTAATGATTGGGAAATAATAGACGTAGTCATGTCAACTAATCAAACCTTGATCGATTCTCTAAAAAAGCCACACATATTTTATGATGGAATGGATGAAGTAAATCTTTACCTGGATGCATATTTTAAGTCTGATTCAAGTAAGTTCACTGGTGTTACTGTTGCATCAGATAACGAAAATTGGATATTTGTTACAGATAATTTTGGAGGACAAGCAAATCAATATAGAATTATCCAAATTGATTTTAAACGTTCTCTACTTCTAGAACTCAAGACTGGCGATCTCGTCTGGGCCTATACTGGTCATTTTGGTTCAACTGTTAAAGGTTATGGAACAGGAGCGGGAACAGTGAATCAGCCGCAAGGCCTTGATGTGGATTATCAAGGTAATTTATATTATACTCAGTTAGGAGATTACTTCTCTGTTCATATGATTTCACCTGATTTATCAGGTGATTTTGCTGTATATACTTCAGGTTTTCAACCTGGGGGTAATCAAATTATGGATATGGGAAGGTTTATCAGTGCATTGGATGTATCAGTTGATAATCAAAGAAATGTATATGTTGTTGATAATGTTAATTCAGATATAACAGTATTTAATTTTGAAGGGGATTATTTTAAAAAAATAGGTTATGATAAAGATTCACTGACAACTATGATTGAACCTGTAGCAGTTGCCATAGATGATAGAGGTGTGGTCTACGCCTGTGATAGGGCTAGTAGTTCTATTTATAGATTTAAATTATCGAATACTTTGAATGAGGATATCATACCTGAAGATTAATTATGAAAAAACTTTTACAAATATTTCTGGTATTTCTGGTTTATGAATTAGCTAATGCTCAGCAAAACAGTGATGTTTATTATGTAAGGTATTTTGAAAATGATCACAATTTTAAATCAGACCTTTCAATGCTCTCTACATCAAGGCGTGGTAAACAACATATAGCAGTAAGTTACGATGAGTTTGATCGCCCAATAAAGGTAGAGAGATTTTCATCAGCCGGGACAGTAGATAAAAGAGAAATGTTAAAATATGACCAGAATGGTAATTTAGTTGAAAGAGGTGAATACACTGATAGGTGGAAATATCTAAGTTTAATTGTATATGGAGATAGCGAACCTTGGTCAAAAGAGTACAGAACATGGCGTTATAAAAATAATGAACCGATGTCATTTTCTGGTCAACAAACCCATTTTACAATCGATGATGGCTATCAGATTTCAAAAATAGAATTTCAAACGATCGATGCACAAAAATACGGTCAAATAGAACTTGATTATGACTATCTAGGTAACCTTTATGAGGAGAGATGGAGAGATTTTCCTTCAGGAAGAGTGATAAGAAGGTTTAAATATAAATTTCAACAATTATTTGATTATATTGAGCCGCACAGCATCGTACAGATATGGGAATTTGGCCATAATGGTGAATTAATATCAAATGTTGCAGTTGACATGGCTCCAGCAGATCAACTTTATAAAACTCCACCCCCGCGTACGCATAATACATTAGATGAGGTAGATGTCATTTCTAGAGAGATAGAGGAAAGAAGAATTTTAGTTCCTCACGGTGGTATCATACCACGTACGCAATGGGATGAATTGCTTCTTATAAATGGAGAGAGATTATTAATTGATTTCATTGACATATCAGATAATGGCGTCAGGTTTCGAATACAACAAGAGGCTGATATTCTAACACTTCCCAAGCATCGTGTACGTTCTTTGACCTCCCGTATGGGAGATGTAATTTATCCTAAGCCAATTCATTTAAAGAGATGAAAATGAAAAGATTCAATATCGTAATATTTCTGCTATTATCATACTTTAGCAATGGACAAGAATATCCTCCTCCAACTGATTTAATTACCATACCTACAGCAGGAACTTTAATGAGGGGAAGTTTTGCAATGGATATGAGAATTCAAGACGAGGGAGGATTGATTTTTGGCCTTGGTGTTGGATTAACTGATAGATTTCAATTTGGTCTTTCCTATGGATCACCAAATCTTATTGGAGATGATAGTTTAGTTTGGTACCCTAAACCGGAGGCTAAACTCAAATACCTTCTCATTAACGAAGACAATACTTTGCCTGGAGTTTCACTAGGTATGAATACACAAGGTTTGGGAAATTATTATTCAGACGACACTTTAGGGCGTTATGATACAAAAGCCTTGGGTCTTTATTTAGTAGCTTCAAAAAACTGGAGATATCCAATAGGAAATCTCGGTGTGCATTTTGGAATAAATCATAGTTTTCTTGAAACCAGCGACGGTGATGATGATGTAAATCTTTTTCTTGGTTTAGATCTTGAATTAAATCCTGAGTTCTCAATTTTATTGGAATATAACAGTGCCTTAAATGAAAATGAGATGACTGCAAAAACTATTGCAATAAATCGGGGTGGATACTTGAATGCAGCATTGAGATGGTCATTTGTTGAATCATTGCATTTGGAATTAAATCTAAATAATCTTCTATTTGATAATGAGAAGGTAGAATATTTCAAACGAGAGATTAAACTAACATATATTGAGTATTTTTAGGTAAAAATCATATGTTGAAGAATACGTTCTTATTCATTACTCTTTTTATTTCTTTACTTCAAGCAGAACCTACATATTTTGAAATAGGAATTGGTCATTATAATAACAGATCTTCTGGAGCAAATGGCATTGAAGCGAAGCCAGATCAAATTAACCTAGCAATTAAAAGCTTTCTTCATGCATACGAGCAAGAATCGAATAAGGTTGAAATTGGTGTATATTTACTTCGATGCTATTATTATAAGGGGAAATATGTTTCAGAAACTGATGACGATAAAAAAATCATATTTAATAAGGGAAAAGAATTAGGCGAAAGTCTTATCAATAATCATCCCAAGTCTGCCTCTGCAAGATATTGGTATCTTGCTAATCTAGGAAGCTGGTCAGAGGTTTACGGTATTTTAGCTGCCGCGAAAGAGGGAGTGGCAAACATAATGAGGGTGCAAGCAGAAAAAATTATTGAATTAGATTCAAAATATTGGAATGGAGGTGGTTATTTCATGCTTGGTGGTGTCCATCTTAAATCGCCATATATTCCATTCATTTTATCATGGCCGAATAAAGAAAAAGCTTTAGAGTATCTATTAAAAGCATATGAAACAGGATCAACTACTCCTGTTCAAATAGTATACTTAGCTCAAGGATATTATAAAAACAGACAAAAGAAAATGGCAGTATCTCTTTTGGAAGATTTGATAAAACAACCACTTTCAGAACAAGAAACTGTCGAAAGCCTTGAGCAAAAAAAGATTGCTGAAGGTTTATTGGAGGAATGGCGTTGAGGATTTTTGTACCTATTCTAATCATCATCAATTTCTTAGTATCACAAGAATATTCAGAAAGATATTGGAATAGTTTAGCAACTCATTTGACAGTTGGTGTACCACTTGCGGAAGATGAGTCCCTGATAGGAGGTAGGATTCAAGTTAAGGTTAATTTAGCTGATAATAATTCTTATGTCGATGTTGGTCAAAAATTTAAAATTGATAAAGGTGATATTGGTGATATTAAAGAAATATCAATTCCTTCAGATGCTTTTGAATCATTAGCTGGATTTAAGGAAGGTGCAAAAGCAAAATTCATTGCACAGGTGTGGGACCGTGCAGGCAATAATATTATTGGTACTGTAAGTGATAGTGTCCTCACTATTGATCAGATTATGCCTCAGCTTATTTCTCTTGAAATCACTACGACAAATGAATATGAAAAAACCATGGCCATGCCCGGTGATTCAATAGTGTTTCAACTAAATACTAATGAATCAATAAAAAGTCCAATTTTTAATATAAATGATGAGTCGTATGATGGAGCTGTTGGTGTAGATAGATCCTGGATGTTAACTTATCCGGCAGATGACGCAGATGATGGGTTAATAAATTTCGAAATCATTTTTTATGATCTTGCTGGTAATCCTGGAGAAAAAATTGTTAAAGCATCAAATGGTATCCCTATCATAAAAGACGGTACAGCACCCGAACTAAGTGAAATTAGTTTGTTTACATCTAACTCTTTTGATTCATCAATGGCAATAAAAGGCGATTCTGCTTTTTTAACATTTAGATCTTCAGAGTTGATACGTGATGTTAAGGTCTCACTTAATTCCTCTGATGCAAATCTATTAAATAAAGATAGTCTTTTTTTTAAATACTACCATGTTTTTGCAGAGTCAGATTCGGAAGGTGTGATTTCCATTATGATTGACTATAAAGATAATGCAGGTAACCTTGGAGAAAGCATTGATGAAACAACAGATGATACTGAAGTTATTTATGATATGACACCTCCAGCAGATTTTAAGGTTGAGATGGTAGGTTCGCTTCAAGGGGAGTTTCTGAAAGAATCTGATATTAGCGATAATGAAAGTAGTAATGCAAAAAAGAATAAGCAGGAGCTTGATCTGATATCAATAATAATTATATCACTTTTTGGATTAACTATTTTAGCAGTATGGTTATCCTGGTTTATTATTTTTGGTAAAGCAGGCCAGGCAGGATGGAAGGCACTTGTTCCTTTCTTTAATTTATTTATATTTACAAAAATTGTTAATAAACCAATTTGGTGGTTGGTAATTTATTTGATATACCCAATAGGCTATATTTTAAGATCATTGCAGATTGGCAAATCATTTGGAAAAAATTTAATCTTTTGCTTAGGGTTGATTTTCTTACCGATAGTCTTTTTCCCTCTTCTTGCATTTGGTAATTCTCAATACATAAAGCCGAAAAATTAATCTATTCAATTAATCTTTAACTGGGACAATTAACCTGATGTTGCAAGAAACTATCAAAAAAATAGTAGAAAAAAAGCCAAATGTTGTTGTCATGGGTGATTTGATGCTGGATAAATATATTTTGGGGNATGTCGACCGTGTNTCNCCAGAAGCACCAGTCCCGATTGTGAACTTTATTGAAGAAAAGAAAACNTTNGGTGGTTGTGGAAACGTTGCTAGAAATTTANATAATCTNGGTGCGAATGTTTTTATGATTAGNATGGTTGGAGAAGATGATTCAGGTNATACAATTATTGACCTCTTATCAAAAAGAAAAATTTCNGTTTCAGGTATTTTGGTTTCTAATGATATAAAAACAACAGAAAAAATGAGAGTTTTGGGTGGCAAGCANCAAATTGTTCGNATTGATCGCGAAGGTGATGGTCAAANNCAAAGAAAACATAATGATTTATTAAATGTTTTATCTACACAAAAAGAAAATATTCAAGGTGTTATAGTTAGTGATTATGGAAAAGGCATCTGCTCAGAATACTTAATGAATGCAACAATGGAAATTGCCCAGAGTATCGGAATTCCAGTATTCATTGATCCAAAAGGGGTCAAATGGCAAAAATATAGAAAAGCAGATCTAATAACACCAAATACCAATGAAGCAGAATTAGTTTTAGGGCGCAAACTACATAGTGACAAAGATTTTGAATTTGCTGGGAAAGAGATTTGCTCCTCATTTGATATCAAAGCGTGTTTAATTACAAGGGGTTCCGAGGGAATGTCTTATATAAGCTCGGATGAAGTTTTTCATTTAAGATCTGAAGCAAAAGAAATATTTGATGTTAGTGGTGCAGGTGATACTGTTATATCTTCAGTAGCATTAGGACTTCTAGCTGAGATTGATATATACAGAGTTGTAGAATTTGCAAATCATGCGGCAGGGATAGTTGTAGGTCATGTAGGAACGTCTGCAATTTCCATTGATGAATTAAACATAGCTTGATTAATAACAGTATAGAGAGATAATTGAAAGTAGAAAAGTTTTGGGTATTGTCTGACAGACAACTATGTGATTGTGAAATGATTTTAGATGGTAGTTTTCATCCTCTTGATTCTTTTATGAGTGAAGAGAATTATGAATCTGTTATAAATGAATCTAGGTTGGTAACCGGCGAGTTATTTCCAATTCCAATTGTATTAGATGTAGATAAGACCTTTTCTGAAAATCTTAATATAGGTGAAACAATTATTTTAAGGGAAAAAGAAGGTTTTCAAATAGCAAAGATGGTTATAGATAGTATTTGGATACCGGATTTGAAGCGTGAGGCAGAGTCAATCTATGGTACTGTAGACCTTAAACATCCAGCTAATCACTATATGTTTAATATTGGAAATGAGGTATATATTGGAGGGGAACTTGAAAAAATTGCACTCCCAAATCATTATGATTATAAAAAATATCGACTCTCTCCAAATGTATTAAAAAATTTATGTAAAAAAAATGGCTGGGAAAAAATTATAGCCTTTCAAACAAGAAACCCATTGCACCGCGCTCATGTTGAAATGACACAAAGGGCAATGCAAAATATTGATGCAAACTTATTATTACATCCTGTAGTAGGTTTGACAAAGCCAGGAGATGTGGATCATCATACAAGGGTAAGATGTTATGAGCATGTAATTAAAAAATATCCAAAAAATTCAGCAATTTTAGCTTTGTTGCCTCTCGCGATGAGGATGGGTGGACCAAAAGAGGCACTCCTGCACGCGATAATTAGAAAAAACTATGGTTGTACCCATATAATAATTGGTCGAGATCATGCGGGTCCAGGGAATGGTACTGATAAAAAACCATTTTATGGGGCATATGATGCCCAAGAATTATTAAGAGAACATCAAAATGAGATTGGAATTGAAATGGTACCATTCGAATTTATGGTTTATGTTAAATCTGAAAAAAAGTACAAATCCTTAAGCCAAGTTGATAATGAAAGTTTTGAAACAATTTCAGGAACACAATTGAGAAATATGCTAGATGAAGGTAAAGAAATACCTGATTGGTTTTCTTATCCAGAGGTTACTAATGAATTAAAAAAATCAAGACCACCTTTACATAAAAGAGGGCTAACAGTTTTTTTTACAGGCTTATCAGGCTCTGGAAAATCGACTTTAGCGAATGGATTATTAAATAGATTATTAGAAAATGGAAAACGACCTGTAACATTATTAGATGGAGATATTGTAAGAACCCATTTATCTAGTGAATTAGGATTTTCTAAAGAACATAGGTCAATTAATGTTCGTAGAATAGGATTTGTGGCTAGCGAAATAACTAAAAATGGTGGGATAGCAATATGTGCTCCAATAGCGCCATATGAAGAAGATCGAAATATTAATAGAAGCTTAATATCAAGTGTCGGAGGTTATGTTGAAATTCACGTTAATACTTCATTAGAGGCCTGTGAACAACGAGACTCAAAGGGTTTGTATAAATTGGCAAGGGAAGGAAAAATAAAAGAATTTACAGGTATATCTGATCCATATGAGAATCCAAGTAATGCTGAAATAACAATTAATTCTAATGGGGAAATACCTCCACAAGAATTAGTAAATATAATTTATGAAAATTTGATAAAGTTTGGTTATTTGAAAAGATAAAAAATGAAATATGTTGTCACAGGAGGAGTTGGATTTATAGGTAGCAACCTAGTTGATAGGTTATTAAAAAATAAGCACCAAGTTATCGTTATAGATAATTTAGAATCACATGAATCAAGAAATAGATTAGAGTCATCTGAATTGAGTCATTGGAAGCATAATAAAAATTTAAAAATTCTTTTTGATGATATTTCAAATATGAAAGATTATAAATTATTTGAAGGGGCGAGTACTATGTTCCACTTTGCTGCGCTACCAGAGGTTCAATTATCAATAAAAAAACCCTTAAAATATCATAATGCTAATGTTAATGGCACAATCAAAATGCTTGATGCATGTGTTCAATCAAAAATAAAACGTTTTATTTTCTCTTCATCAAGTGCAGTATATGGGGACGCACAAAATTTACCAACAAAAGAAGAATCCTCTTTAAATCCAAAAAGTCCATATGCTTTGCATAAAATCATTGGAGAGAAATATTGTAAATTATTTGAATGCCATTATGGGCTCGAAACTTTTTCTCTAAGATATTTTAATGTCTATGGCAAGAGACAACCTATGTCAGGACTTTATTGTACGGTTATAGGTAAATTTATAAATCAAATAATCAAAAATTTACCACTAACAATAAATGGGAATGGAGAACAAAGAAGAGATTTTGTTTGTGTGAAAGATGTTATTGAAGCTAATATGATTTGTTCATCAATTAAACATATTAAAGAAAATGTCATTAATATTGGTTCAGGGGTAAATCATTCAATAAATGAACTAGCTAGTTTATTAAATTCCTCTTATCCAACAATAAATAAACCAGCAGCTTTTGAACCATACGAGACCCTTGCAGATATTTATAAAGCAACCAATTTGATCGATTGGACACCAAAGACTGAATTAAAAACGTGGATAAATGGATATAAAGAAGAATTAGGATTGTAATTTTACTAATTGGGAATTTTAGGATAATAATTTTATGAAAAAAACAGCATTAGTTTCTGGTATAACAGGACAAGATGGCTCTTATTTAGCTGAATTATTAATTGAAAAAGGATATATAGTACATGGTATTATAAGGAGATCTTCATCTTTTAATACATTCCGCATTGACCATTTATACAAAGATAAAGATATTTTAAATGAAAATCTTTTTTTGCATTATGGAGATTTGAATGATTCCAGCAACTTAAATAGAATGGTCGAGAAAGTTCAGCCAAAAGAAATTTATAATCTTGGTGCACAAAGCCATGTGCAAGTAAGCTTCGAAGTGCCTGAGTACACAGCTGAAGTTGATGCGATAGGTACCCTACGTTTTTTGGATGCAATAAAAGATACTGGTCTCAAAACTAAATTTTACCAAGCATCTACTTCTGAGCTTTATGGCAAGGTCAAAGAAATACCTCAAAATGAAGATACACCATTTCACCCAAGGTCGCCTTATGCGGCTGCAAAATTGTATGCATATTGGATAGTAAAAAATTATAGAGAGGCTTATAATTTATTCGCATCAAATGGGATTTTATTTAATCATGAATCAGAAAGGAGAGGTAAAACTTTTGTGACAAGAAAAATATCTGTTGGAGTTTCAAAGATAGTGTTAGGTATTGAAAAAAATATCTCACTTGGTAATTTGGATGCAAAAAGAGATTGGGGCTATGCACCTGAATTTGTCGAAGGTATGTGGAGAATATTGCAAACAAGTGACCCAGCTGACTTTGTTTTAGCAACTGGAGAAACCCATACAGTAAGAGAGTTTGTAGAAAAAGCATTCAATGTGCTTGGGGAAGAAATTATCTGGAGCGGGGAAGGTGTTAGTGAAATTGGAGTATTAAAGAGAACTGGACAACAAGTCGTTAATGTCAATGAAAGATATTTTAGACCAACTGAGGTAGATTTATTAATTGGAGATTATACAAAAGCAAAACAAACTTTGGGTTGGGAACCAAAAACAAAATTTGAAGATTTAGTAAGTATTATGGTAATGTCTGATTTTAAAAAAATAAAACAAAGAAATAATTTATAATGAGAATAATATAAATGCTGACAACCAAATCTTTTTCATATAGTCTTTTGAATATTAATTATTCGTCATTTCAATTATAACTTATATATGCATAATGTATTTATTTAAACATTAAAATTGGTTTCTTATCAATTAAGAATCTTTGTTATTGTTTTTTAATAAAATGAAAAGAATTTATAGAACAAACAAAATTTATGAGTAGGTATTTAATCACTGGTGGTGCGGGTATGATTGGCTCCAATCTGGTCAAAGAGTTAACTAAACAAAAACAAGAAGTGATAGTTGTTGATAATCTATGGAGAGGTAAGCTTGAATATTTAAAGAAAACAAATGGTGAATACTGTTTAGATCTTGATAAACAATTTTTTAATAGAGATTTATCAAGACCTAATCAAATTGATGATTTAATTAAAGATGTCGATTATGTAATACATTTAGCTGATATTGTTGCTGGAATAAGCTATGTATTTAAGAATCAGTTAGAAATATTTAGAAAAAACATATTAATAAACTCTAATACAATTCATTCAGTATCAAAAAGTAAAATCAAAGGATTTTTATATATCGGTACAGCCTGTAGTTTTCCAGAAACATTACAAAATACATATGATTCTAAATTATTAAAAGAGGGTGACTTATATCCAGCGCTTCCTGAATCTGCATATGGATGGAGTAAACTTATGGGTAATTATGAAACAGATCTTCTAAGCAAAGATTTAAGTTTCAACGTTGCTCATTTAATTTTGCATAATGTTTATGGTAGCCCTTGCGATTTTGGCATAGAGAGAAGCCAAGTAATTCCTTCATTAATAAGGAAAGCAATCAATTACCCTAGCGAACAATTCATTGTTTGGGGGAGTGGAAAACAGGGTAGAGCATTTTTACATGTAGATGATGTTATAGATGGGATAATTAAATCTCTATCTTATGGTTGGAATAAGGGTGTTATTCAATTAGGACCTTCAATCTGTACTCCAATCGATTTAATAGCAAAAGAAATAGTCTCAATAAGTAAAAAAGATATAAAGATAATTTTTGATACTTCAAAACCTGAAGGTGATTCATCAAGAGCTGCTGATTTCACAAAAGCTAAAACAATACTAGGTTGGGAACCAAGAATAAATATTAATCAAGGTCTTAAACAATTATATAGATGGGTTAAGGATGAATCAGAAAAATCAATATAAGACCTTTAATTTTATTGGTATAAAGATTCAATGTTTATCATACCTTGATTTGTATGAATTTATAATTAATTGGCTGAAAAGTGAATCGAGTGCACACATTGCGGTTATGAATGCATATTGTTTAGCACTTGCTCATAAAGATAATTTCTTATCAAAAATATATACTGAGGCAAACCTTATTGGTCCAGATGGGATGCCTTTTGTTCATTGGATGAATTTATTTTCTAACAAAAAAGTTAATCGGTTTGATGCTACAAATTTGTTAATAAAATTAATCGAATTTTCCGAGGAATTAAAATATAGTTTTTTTTTATATGGAGGAGAACAAAACGTTCTAAATAAAATGGTAAAGAATCTCAAAAGTCAATACCCATATATTAGAATTGCAGATTATTATTCGCCACCTTTTAGACCTTTAAATAAAACAGAAAAAGAAAATGTTATAAAAAGAATCAAGAATTCTAAAGCAAAAATTATTTGTGTAGGCCTTGGCACTCCAAAACAAGATTATTGGATTTATGAACACAAGCATAAAATAGATGGAGTTCTTTTTTTGCCCTGTGGAGCAATTTTTGATTTTTTTGGTGGAAGAATTAAAAAAGCACCTAAGATAATAAGTTATATTGGATTTGAATGGCTTTATAGATTGTTTTCTAAGGATTTTAAAAGATTATTTTATAGATACACAATTTTAAATATGTATTTTTTATTTCATTTATTTCTACAAATTACCGGTATTAAAAAATATGATAATTAATTCTGGTGGAAAAATTTCATCACAAGACTTAGTAACTTTAATATGAGATATACTAATTGTATTTAATTATTTTGACTATTATTATAACCCAAAATACTAGATTCAAATGGATTTTATTGATTTAAAAGCTCAGCAAAGCATAATTAAAGAAAAGATTGATAAAAGAATCAAGTCTGTCCTTTCTCATGGGAAATACATTATGGGCCCAGAAGTTTTAGAACTTGAAGAAAAACTAGCTAATTATGTAGGTGTTAAACATTGTATTTCTTGTTCTTCTGGAACAGATGCTCTTCTTATTCCATTAATGGCTAAGAATATTGGTCCTGGAGATGCAGTGATTACTACCCCTTTTACTTATATCGCGACTGCAGAAGTGATAGCTTTACTTGGAGCGGATACGATTTTTGCTGATATATATTCTTCTACATACAACATTAATCCATCTGCAATAAATGGTGCAATAGAATTGGCAAAAGAACGAGGTTTAAAGCCTAAGGCAATCATACCTGTTGACCTATTTGGATTGCCTGCACGCTACAGACTTATTAAAGAAATTGCAGATAAAAACAATTTATTCATCCTTGAAGATGCTGCACAAGGATTTGGAGGAGAAATCAGAGGAATAAAAGCAGGTGCATTTGGAGATGTAGCTGCAACAAGCTTTTTTCCTGCAAAGCCTTTGGGTTGCTATGGTGATGGTGGTGCAATATTTACTAATGATGGAAAATTGGCCAATATAATGAAATCAATACGTGTCCACGGAAGCAGCTCTGATAAATATGAAAATATAAGAATTGGAATAAATGGAAGACTTGATACTTTTCAGGCAGCCATTCTTTTAGAGAAATTAGAAATTTTTGATAATGAAATAATGTTACGAAAAAAAATTGCAGATTATTATACCTTAAATATCAGATCAAAACTAAAAAAACCCTTAATTCCTAACGAATATGTCTCTTCATACGCTCAATATTCTCTGCTTGCTAATTCGAACGAAGAAAGGAATAAAAAGATGGTCTATCTAAAATCAAAAGATATCCCGACTATGATTTATTATAAAAAACCTCTTCATTTGCAAAAAGCATTTAATAGTCTTAACTATAGTGTCAATGATTTTCCAATTGCTGAATCTATATCCAATAGCATATTCTCAATTCCAATGCACCCATATTTAACAAGGAACCAACAAGATAGAATCATAGGTGCTATAAATGATGAATAAACGAATATGTGTAATTGGTGCAGGATATTGGGGTAAAAACCATATTAAAACACTATATGAATTAAAAAGCCTCAGTGGCATAGTAGAATCCAATAAAGTTACTCTTCAAAGTCTATTAGCGACTTATCCTAATGTTAAAGGCTATACAGATATCAAAGATGCTTTGGAAGATGAATATGATGGATTTACAATTGCAACACCCGCAGAAACTCACTTTTCAGTTGCTAAAGAAATTATTTTAGCTGGGAAACATCTACTAATTGAAAAGCCAATGACATTATCGATTAAGGATGCAGAAGAATTAGTTCATTTAGCAAAATTGAAAAAAATAAATCTGATGGTTGGACATGTGCTATTATTTCATCCAGCAATAATAAAAATAAAGAAAATTATTGAAAATGGTGAGATAGGTGAGCTACAATATATCTATAGCAACAGATTAAACCTTGGTAAGGTCAGAACTAAAGAAAACGTGTTTTGGAGTTTTGCGCCTCACGATATTGCAATATTTCAATATTTTACAGAATCTTATCCAGAAAAAATTCAATCTGCTGGAAGTAATTTTTTACAAAAGGGAATACATGATTCATCATTAACCCATATAGAATATCAAAATGGGATAAAAGGACATATTTTTGTAAGCTGGCTACATCCTTTTAAGGAACATCGATTAGTAGTTATCGGTTCAGAATCAATGATATCATTTGAAGACTCTATAAAAGGTAAACCATTAAAGTTATACTCAAAAAAATTTGATTTAATTGATGGAATACCAGAAAAAATTGATGGTCCAGTAAAAGAAATCTCATACGATAATAAAATGCCATTAACCGCTGAGATTGATTATTTTTTAGAACATTTAAATGGAGAAAAATTAACCAAGTCAAATATGTACCATGGACTTGATGTCGTAAAAATCCTTGTTGAAGCTAGTGAACAATTAATTAAAGATTATTAATGAAGAAAATGTTACTAGATCAAAAGAAAATAATTAAAAGAGTGTAATTATCTATAAAAATTGTAAAATATATGTGGCTGGACATAAAGGTTTGGTTGGCTCAGCAATAGTTCGTTGCTTAAAGAATAATGGATATAATAATATAATTGAGAGGACAAGAAAAGAGCTTGATTTGCTCGAACAAAATGCTACTGAATATTTTTTTAAAAATGAAAAACCAGATTTGGTCATAATTGCAGCGGCGAAAGTTGGTGGTATTTTTGCAAATAGTACTCAGCCAGCTGAATTTTTATATCAGAATCTTATGATTCAAAATAATATCATTTATTACTCACATAAATATAATGTAAAGAAATTATTGTTTTTAGGATCAGCATGCATATATCCAAAGCTCGCAAATCAACCAATTGTAGAGAATGAATTACTTAGTGGTTTTTTAGAGCCAACTAATGAGGCTTATGCAATTGCAAAGATTGCAGGAATTAAATTATGTGAAGGGTATTTTAATCAGTATGATAAAAACTTTCTTTCTTTGATGCCTAATAATTTATATGGACCAAATGACAATTTTGATTTAGTAACATCGCATGTAATCCCTGCATTGATGAATAAATTCCATACTGCAAAACAAAAAAGTAAAAAAAGTGTGACAATTTGGGGTACCGGCAACCCATTAAGAGAGTTTTTGCACGTAGATGATTTAGCAAATGCAATTTTATTTGTAATGGAAAAAATAAATGCAAAAGAAATTTATGAAAAAGGTATTTCACATATTAATGTTGGATCAGGCTTTGAAATATCAATAAGAGACCTTGCAATAATTATTAAAGAAGTGACTGGCTTTAATGGGGAGTTATATTTTGATATCTCAAAACCAGATGGTACTCCTAGAAAATTATTAGATGATACTATATTAAAACAAAAAGGCTGGCATGCGAGAATTTCATTACATGATGGGCTAAGAGATGTGTATAGTTGGTTTCAAAAGAATAATTAATAGGGTAGTTTTAATGGTAGTTGTGTATTATATGAAAAATAAAAACATATGTTTATAGTAAATTTATGAATAAAATATATTTAATAACGCAAATTCTTACGAATAGCTTTGTAGGTAGTTAGTCTGTGTCAAAAGAAAAAAATATTTGTGTAATTGGTTTAGGTTATGTCGGATTACCTCTTGCTTTAGAATTTAGCAAAAAATACGAAGTCGTAGGTTTTGATGTAAATCAATCTAGAATTGAAGAACTAATTAATGGTTATGATAGAACAAATGAAGTAGATGAAATAAAATTAAATAAGCAAAAAAGCTTAAGGCTTACTCATCAGAAAAAAGATATTTCTGATTCGAATATTTATATCATTACTGTCCCAACCCCTGTAGATAAAAATAATAAACCAGACCTTAAACCACTTATTTCCGCATCAAAACTGGTAGGGAAAAATTTACAAAAAAATAATATTGTTATTTATGAATCAACTGTATTCCCAGGATGTACTGAAGAAGTATGTGTGCCAATTTTAGAAGAATATTCCAAATTAAGGTTCAATATAGATTTTTTTTGTGGATACAGTCCTGAAAGAATAAATCCAGGTGATAGAGAACATACCTTAACAAAAATAAAGAAAGTGACTTCAGGCTCAAATTCTCAGACATTGGATACTATTACAGAGCTATACAATAGCATTATATCTGCTGGAACTTATAAAGCAAAATCTATAGCAGTAGCTGAGGCAGCAAAAGTTATTGAGAATACACAAAGAGATGTAAACATTGCATTAATAAATGAGCTTTCTATTATTTTTAATAAATTAAATATTGATACAGAAGAAGTGTTGGAAGCCGCTAGTACGAAATGGAATTTTCTCCCATTTAAACCTGGATTGGTGGGTGGACATTGTATTGGTGTAGACCCATATTATATTGCAAATAGAGCTTTAGAAGTTGGCTATCATCCAGAAATTATTCTCGCAGGCAGAAGAATTAATGATAATATGGGTCATTTCATAGTAGAGAATACTATCAGCATATTAACAAAACAGGGCATAAATCCAATTGGAGCAAATGTTGCTGTGCTTGGATTGACATTCAAGGAAAATTGCCCTGATTTAAGAAATACCAAAGTGTCTACAATAATTGAAAGACTTCGGGATTTTAAAATTAATTTAATAATCTCAGATGAGTGGGCTGAAAAAAGTGATGTACAAAAAGACTTTAAAATGGAACCAAAAGATCTTGCGGAAATAGAAATTCAAGATGCCATAATTATAGCTGTGGGGCACAAAGAGTATATCAAACTTAATAGAATTGATTTTAAGCGAATATTAAAACCAGGCGGAGTATTAATTGATGTAAAATCAATATTTTCTAAAAATACATTCAATAATTTGGATATAATCCATTGGAGATTGTAATTAATTAGATGGCTGATAAGATACTCATCACAGGAAGTTCAGGTTTCATAGGAATGCATTTATCAAAAAGTTTATTGGAGGATGGAATCTCCATACTTGGGGTGGATAATATGAATGATTATTATGATCCCAAATTAAAGTACGATAGATTAAAGCAGCTGCAAAAATTTAAAAATTTTGATTTTGTACAAGCCGACATATCTGATAAGGAAGTCGTGGATAAAGTATTTAGAAATTTTAAACCGGACAGAGTGGTAAACCTTGCAGCTCAGGCAGGTGTGCGTTACAGCTTAGAAGACCCAGGCGCTTATATTCAGGCAAATATTGTAGGTTTTATGAATATTTTAGAGGCATGCCGTCATAATAAAGTTGATGGGTTAATTTATGCATCAAGCTCATCAGTTTATGGAGGTAATAAAAAAATTCCATTTTCAATTGATGATTCAGTAGACAAACCAATTTCAATTTATGCTGCGTCAAAAAAATCTAATGAACTAATGGCATATTCTTATAGTCATCTTTATGGTTTAAATACAACAGGGTTAAGATTTTTTACGGTATATGGCCCATGGGGAAGGCCGGATATGGCAATGTTTATTTTTTCAGAAAAAATTTTAAATGGTGAGCCTATACCAGTATTTAATCATGGTAAAATGCAAAGAGATTTCACATTTATTGATGATATTATAGAGGGTACAAAGTCTAGTATCAAGCTTAATTATGGGTGTGAAGTTTTCAATTTAGGTAATAATAAAAGTGAAGACTTAATGGATATGATAGCTTTGATTGAAGAAGGCTTGAATAAGAAAGCAAGATTTAATTTTCTTGATATCCAACCCGGTGATGTTGAAAAATCTTTTGCGGATATAGATTATTCTAATAAAATGCTAGATTTCCGGCCTAAAACATCAATTAAAGATGGCATACCTAAATTCCTAGATTGGTATAAGACATACTTTAATATTTAAATTATAATATTTTATTCATTTCCAATTATAGATGAAATTCTTGAATTTGTTTAATTGATTCTATTTTTTACTTTTTTAAAACTTTCTCCTTAATTATTTCTAAGAAAATAAGGTACGACTACCATTATTTATTGTCGTGAGGATTAAAATGGAACCATTTTTTAATTATTTTGTATAAATAAAAAAAATTGGTAGTTAAAAAGGTAGTTGTATTAAATCACCTTGTTTGTAAATTAATCAACAAATTGGTTTCACTAAATTTATAAGTAAACAAAATAAGTATACCATATGAGTAGTATTTATCGAAAAGGACGTGATGGTTATTTTTATTATCAAACTTATGTAGTTAATCATAAGAGTGGTAAAAAAGACAAAAGAATATTTCATTCATTGGGTACCAAAGACCGCAATGTAGCTGAGCAAAAACAAAAACAACTTGATTTAAAATACGATAAAGAAGTCTATGAATCTGTTGTGAAAAAAATATCTGCTTATTGTATAAACAACCCTAAAAGAGTATTGGGAATTTCATTAATCATCATACTTTTAACATATTTTAATCTAAATGATGAAAAAAAAAGAATTGATAATGATTTAGTGATTGAAAAACAAAAAACATCCTTAATCAAAAATTCGTATAAGAATAAAACAATAAATGATTCATTAAATAATTTAAAAAAATTAAAAAATGATACGATAATTAATCTAAAAATGTCATTGGATAAACAGGTGATTGAAGATGAAATTGTTAAAATTCCAACCTATGATATAATACGAATTGAGAAAATTTCTAATCCATTTAATCAAGGAAAATTATTTGTAACTGCAGATTCAATGGCAAATGAAAAAAGTCTACACTATCTATGCAAAATTCTTAGAGATAAATATAGAAACTTTGAATATATAGATATATTTATTTATAGCAGTGATAATAATGGATATGAGATGGCTAATGGTAATGATATGAGTATTAGCTCAGAAAAAAAGAAAAAATCCTGGCTTGCGATGTTCTCCTATAACCCAGTAGAAGGAGAGATATTTAATGGAAATCCAGGAGGTTATTTAGGTGCATACTAAAAAATTATTAGGATTAATTATGAAAAAATACATCATCATAATTTTAACTTTTGCAAATGTAGTAATCGGGCAAACTCAGAGTCAAATCAACCAAGCAAAAAAAATCATAAAAAATTCTAATATGTCTGCAAATGAAGCTAGGGCAATGGCTAAATCACAAGGACTTTCTGATAAACAAATTGATGCAATATCAAAAAAAGAGGTTGATGGTTTAAAACTTAAAAATGAATCAAAGCAAACAGAGTCTTTAGACGCATTTAATATACCAAGTGATTTGTCAAATGACATAACTAATGAGGCTAAGAATCAGGATATGGAAAATTCTATGACTATCGAGACCTCTGAACTTGAAGTCGTAGATGATTCAGAAATAGATATGGAATCAAAATCTCAAACTTCCTTCAATGAAGTTACATATTTCGGATATGATATTTTTAAGAGAGATCCAGCATTGTTTCAATCAAGTTCTGTTGGTGCTGTCGATCCAAACTATTTAATTGGTCCAGGTGATGAAATCATAGTCATGTTATGGGGTGAAACACAATTTCGACAGGTTTTAGCAGTTGATAGAGAAGGATTTATTTTTATTCCTGAAGTTGGTCAAGTTTTTGTAAATGGATTAACACTGAATTTATTAGAGTCAAAGCTATTTCGTGTACTATCTCAATCTTATGCTAGTTTAAATCCAAGTGGGAAGAAAGCTACTACCTTTCTTGATGTTAGCTTAGGTAATCTCAGGCCTTTACGCATCCAAGTATTGGGAGAAGTCAATCAACCAGGAGCATATACAGTGAGTCCATCAGCAACCCTTTTTTCTGCATTATATTATTTTAATGGTCCAACAACTCTTGGATCATTAAGGGACATTAGATTGATTAGAGGTGGTGACGAGTTAGTTTCTATTGATTTTTATGATTATCTATTAACTGGTAAAAAACCTCAAGATCAGAAATTGCAATTAGATGATGTGATTTTTATACCAAAGAGATTGAGGTCTGTGTCAATTCAAGGCGAGATAAATCGCCCTGGTATATACGAACTTAAGCCAAATGAAACGCTTCAAGATATTATATTAATGGCTAGAGATTTAAAAATCACTGCATATATGGATCGCGCCCAGATAGATCGAATTATCCCGTTTGACGAGAGATCTGAATTAGGTATGGATAGAATGTTCATTGATGTAAATCTTGAAAATATTTTGGAATCTGATCAAAGTTTTGAACTTCAAGATGGTGATCGAATAAATATATTTTCAATTATGGATCTTCGCCAAAATGTTGTTTCGTTATCAGGTGCAGTCGAGAGACCAGGGAATTATGATTTGGGTGAATCTTTATCTTTGAGTGAATTAATTATAAAAGCAGATAGTTTATTAGGTGATGCATATCTTGAACGTGTAGATGTTGTAAGAGTTAAGCCTGACTTCACTGAAGAGTTAATTAAGTTAAACCTCACAAAAGTAATCAACAAAGAACCAGACCATGACATATTACTTCAAAGTATGGATAGAGTAAAAGTTTATAGTATGACTGAAATGATACCAAAAACATATGTATCAATAACTGGTCATGTAAAAAATCCTGGAAGGTATTTATTGAGAGAAAACATTACGTTATACGATTTAATATTTAAAGCTGGAGGTTTTATTGATGAAGAGTTCAAAAAGTTAACTTACCTCGAACGTGCAGAACTTGTTCGCATCCGTTTTGAAAATAATAAAAAAGAGATTATACCTTTTGATTTGGGAGGGCTATTGAATGGTGATTTAATTGGGTTGACTTTGCTTCAGCCAGATGATGCTGTAAGAATTTATAGTTTAAAGGAGATAGAAGGTGCTACTCGATATGTTTCAATAAATGGACATGTCAAACGACCTGGAGAATATGAACTATTTGAAAGTAATATGACTCTTTATGATCTTATTTTCAAAGCAGGTGGATTTGATGATCCTATTTTCAGAAGCATGGCCTTTCTCGATCGTGCTGATGTAGTAAGATATGAATTAGATGGTATTAGCCAAAAATTAATTCCATTTAATTTAAGGGATGTCTTAGACCGAACTTACAATCTTGATTTAGAACCAGGTGATGAGGTGAAAGTTTATTCAAGAAAAGTTTATAACGATGTAAGAACTGTAAAAATTAGTGGTCAAGTTAATTTGCCTGGAGCATATGGATATAAGAACAATATGACACTAAAAGACCTTATCCTCGAAGCAGGAGGAGTGTCAAAAGATGTTTTTCGCTATAGAATTGAAATTGCACGAGTTGATCCCAATATTATAAATGAAAATACTTATGCGCAATCTTTTGAAATTGAAATGAAAAATGACTACACAATAATAAAATCAGGAATTTTATTTGATAAAAATAAATCATTCAAACTTCAACCTTACGATCATATTTATGTTAGGCAGGATCCATATTTCAGTATGCAGAAAAAAGTTCAAATTTTAGGCTCTGTCTATTATCCCGGCGAGTATGCCATCCTAAATCCAATGGAAAATGTATTTGATTTGATAGAAAGAGCTGGTGGATTAAGACCAGAAGCAAATACAGAAGCATCAATTTTTATAAGGAATCAAAAATACATTAAGCTTGATGTAAAGAAAATCATGAAAAAACCTAATTCAACTGAAAATATTAAAATACTTGAAGGTGATTCATTAATAATACCTTCTAAATTAGAAATAATTCAGATTACGGGAGAAGTAAATGTTCCAGGATTTTATCGATATACCAAAGGACATAGAGTCAGTGATGTAATAAGAGAGGCTGGTGGGTTAAGTGATGATGCTAATAAAAAGGGAATTCACATTATTTATGCAAACGGAAAATCAAAAAAATATAATAGATTTTTTAGAAATCCGAAAATCAGTGATGGTGTAAAGATTGTTATACCTAAAAATCCTGAAGAAGAGCCATTCGACATTACAGAATATTCTAAAGAATTAACATCAATCATAGCAAGCGTGGTACAGGCAGTAACAGTGGTTGTTTTAGCCAGAAATTAAAAAATACTTATGACCCAATTCTTTCAGCCAGAAAAACAAAAAAAAACTAATAATGAAATATCTCTAATAAAAATCATAAATATATGTGTAAAACACTTAAGGTTCTTTGTCATCATTCCATCATTTTTTTGTATTATAACTATTATCTATGTATTCCTTATTGCAGAACCAGTTTTCACTTCATCAGCTAAAATTATGTCTGGGTCAAAAAAATCAGCTATTTCAAGATATGCTGGTATAGCATCTACAATGGGAATAGATCTCTCTGGAAGTGGGGATCATGAGTGGGTATATCGAGATATATTACTGAGTCGGAGATTAGCAAAAAAGGTTTTGAATACTCGCTTTGATACTGATGCATATGGTAAACAAAAACAATTAAAAAATATACTGAGTATACCTGCTACAGAATCTCAAGATGAAAAGATAATAGAATACGAAAATATAAGAATGCTAATTGAGGATATGATCGAAGTATTCGAAGATATTAATACTAGAATTTATACAATAAAATTGCACGCTTCTGAACCAAAGCTAGCAAATGACATATTAGAGTCATTAATTAAAGAATTAGATTTACATCAAAAAGATTATAATCGTATGAAATCGAGTAAAACTAGGCAGTTTGTTGAATCGAGGATTACTGAAACAAGAAAGGAACTTGAAAAATCAGAAGAAGAATTAAAGGATTTTAGAGATAGAAACAGAAGAATTGAGAATTCTCCAGCTTTGCTTCTTGAGCAGCAACGGCTGGTAAGAGAAGTGGCAGTCCTTACTGGTGTCTTCACTACATTGAAACAGCAATTGGAAACTGTGAAAATTGAAGAGGTTAGAGACTCTGATTACGTGATAGTAGTGGATCCACCTATGATTCCAATTTACAAATCAAAACCTAGAAGAAAAATTTTAGTTTTAATGGCTGGGTTTTTAGGTATTGGCCTTGCTTTTATTTACGTACTCTTTTTGGAGTCATTTAGGAACATCAACAATAAAGAAAAACAATTAATGAATGAAACAAAAAAAATATTCATTCAACAATACAATAACACATATAATATGATAAGAAAAAAGCTATTTTTTGATTAGCTCAGAGATTTTTATTCTTTAATTAGCAATACTTCTTTATTATGGTACTTTTTATTGTTTAAATATGAGATTAAGATATTAAATAAATTAACCCTTATGAGATTTTTATTTGAGCTATGATTTTGACATAATTGTAATTGGTGCAGGAGTTGTGGGATTAGCTATTGCTAATGAATTGAAAAGTAACACCTCTAAAATTGTTTTAATTGAGAAAAACAATTCCTTTGGTTTAGAAACATCAAGTAGAAACAGCGAAGTAATTCATTCAGGGATTCATTATCCACAGGACTTCCTAAAATCTAAATTATGTATTTTGGGAAGAAAACTATTATATGAGTATTGTAAAAATAACAAAGTTAGTTTTGAAAAATGTGGTAAGCTAATAATTGGAAATGATTTTAAATCTATGAATACCATTAGTTCACTTGATGTAATTGCAAAATCAAAAGGAATTCGATCCAAAGTTCTTTGTCCTGATCAAATAAATGAATTAGAACCAAATATAATTGCTTCTTGTGGTTTATTGATTGAAGAAAGCGGTGTGATTGATTCTCATCAATATATGCACAGTCTACTAGTTAACCTAAATAATTTCAATATTCCTGTTGCTTTCAAGACTGAATTAATCGGTTTGCAGAGATTAAATATAGGATATGAGGTCAAACTGTTAAACCCTGATGGTAGCATCGACAAAGTAAATACAAAAATATTAATTAATACTACTGGATTACATAGCACTTATGTTTCAAAAATGGCAGGTATTAATGAAAATTCATATATGCAACACTATTGGAAAGGTGATTACTTTTGGGTTTCAGGTTTTCAAAAGGAATACATAAAGAGGTTAATTTATCCGATTCCAGAAAAGAAAATGTATGGATTGGGTGTACATACCACTATTGATATGACAGGAAGATTAAAGCTTGGTCCAAATGCAGTATATCTAGGAACAGATTTACCAATCAGTTTTGAAGTAGATGAAAAATCTAAAGAAGATTTCTTTTTGAGTGCATCAAGATATATCAAAGATTTATCAATTCATCAATTAAATCCAGACTTTACTGGTATAAGACCAAAATTACAAGCTCCAGATGATTCATTGCGAGATTTCATTATTCTAAATGAATGTGAAAGGGGTCTAGAAAACTTCATTAATCTCATTGGTATTGAATCACCAGGATTAACATCTTCACTCGCAATTGGGAAATATGTTGAGTCGATAATTAATTGGGACATTTGAATTTTCAAGTTTATTTTCCTTATAACGGATTATTTAGAAATAAAAAAATATGAAAAATACATTAGATTTAATCGTATATGATTTTGATGGAGTAATGACAAATGATTATGCGTACATTGATAATAAAGGAAATGAATTCGTCCAGGTAAGCAGAAAAGATGGTTTAGGTGTTTCTCTAATAAAAAAACTCGGTATAAAGCAAATAATTATGTCATCAGAGCATAACAAAGTTGTAACATCAAGAGCAGAGAAACTAAATATTAAATGTATACAAGGGATTAAGAATAAAAAGGATACTCTTAGCAAATATTGTGTAGAAAACAATTTTGACTTGGAGAAAGTTGGTTTTATTGGCAATGACTTAAATGATTTGGAAGCTATGTCTGTTGTTGGGAAAAGTTTTTGCCCTGCAGATGCCAACAAGAAGATAAAAGATGTAGCTAACTTTGTAATGAATACAAATGGCGGTAATGGTGTAATAAGAGAACTTTATGATTTAATTTGTGAGGGATAAATGAGTGAATTTTTTAAGAAAATAAATTTAATGACTGAACCATATTTGATTGCTGAAATTGGTATAAATCACAATGGCAATATGGACATTGCAAAAAAATTAATTGATGCTACAAACGCATGCGGATGGCATTGTGCAAAATTCCAAAAAAGGAATCCTGATGTTTGTGTTCCAGACCATCAAAAAAGAATTGAACGAGATACTCCCTGGGGCAAGATGACTTATTTAGACTATAAACATAAAATTGAATTTGAGAAGAATGAATTTGATATAATAAATAAATACTGTATCGATAAATCATTAGATTGGACAGCATCAGTTTGGGATCTTGATAGCTTAGAATTTTTAAGAGATTATGAAATTCCTTTTATAAAAATTCCATCAGCACATATCACAAATAATGAACTTATGATTGAAGTATCAAAATCAGGTATCCCAATAATCATAAGTACAGGAATGTCAGATTGGAAAATTATTGACGAAGCGGTTAATACAATAAAAAAACATACAAGTGATTTTGCCATTCTTCATTGTAATTCAACTTATCCAGCGCCTCATAATGAACTAAATATGAGAGTCATTCCTCTAATGAAAGAGAGATATGATTGCGTCATCGGATATTCAGGTCATGAATACGACCTAGAACCAACTATTCTTAGTGTTGCAATGGGTGCTTCTATTGTTGAAAGGCATATAACTCTTGACCATAATATGTGGGGTACAGATCAAAAATCTAGTTTAGAGGTTAATGGTATGGCTCTTTTGCAAAAAAGGTTAAAAGACGTTAATCTTATTTTAGGAAGTGAAAAGAAAGTTATTACAGAATCTGAGAAGCCAATTATGAAAAAATTGCGTGGCTGAAACCCTGAAAAAAAAAATTTGTGCAATCATACCTGCCAGAGGCGGGTCAAAAGGGATACCTAGAAAAAATTTGAAAGAACTAGATGGTTTATCCTTAATCGCACGTTCAATTATTACCGCAAAAAATTCTAATTATATAAATAAAATCATTGTTTCTTCTGATGATTCTGAAATTATCAATGAAGCAGAAATATATGGGGCTGAAACGATTAGAAGAAACCCAAATATAAGTGGTGATAATGCCTCCTCAGAATCTGCAATTCTTGATGCGATTCAAAAATTAAAAGACAATGATGACTATTTATCTGATATTACAGTTTTTTTACAATGCACATCACCCTTTACTACAGCTAAAGACATCGATGGTTCCATAAGAGCTCTAGAGGATAATAAAGCTGATTCATCCTTTACTGCTATCCATTTTAATCATTTTTTATGGCGGAAATCTGATTCTGGATTATATGAAGGTATAAACCATGATAATACTAAAATAAGGCAGCCTAGACAAAAAATTGAAAAACAATTTCTAGAAACCGGAGCCATTTATGTATTTAAAACCAACGAATTTATAATACAAAAATCTAGATTTTTTGGCAAAGTAATACCCTACCTCATTGAACCAGAAAAATCTATTGAAATTGATGAAATGCATGATTTAAAACTTGCTGAAATATTAATTGATAATGGACTAATTTGATTGACGGCTATTTCTAGAAAATGAATTTTTAATTTAACGAGAATCATTAAAATGTGTGGTTTTGCAGGTTTTCTAACATCATCCTCAATATGCAATGATGATATGCTAGGAATTTTAGATAGAATGGGGCATGGGATTAAACATCGCGGTCCTGATGAAAAAGGACATTGGATAGATAAGGAATCTGGTTTTGGTTTCACTCACCGAAGATTATCAATTTTAGACCTTTCTGCTGCTGGAAATCAACCAATGGAGTCTAATTCAAAGAGATTTATTATAGCATATAATGGAGAAATTTATAATCACTTAGACATAAGAAAAGAAATTAGTTTCTCTGATTGGAAAGGTCATTCAGATACTGAAACGATATTAGAGTGTGTTGAATTATTAGGTATAAAAAAAACTTTACAAAATTTGAAAGGTATGTTCGCATTTGCAATATGGGATAGATTAGAAAAAAAATTAACTCTTTGCCGCGATAGGATTGGTGAAAAACCAATATTTTTTGGATGGCAAGGCAACACTTTTCTATTCGGTTCTGAATTAAAATCATTTTTTCAACACCCGTCATTTCAAAAGAAGATGAATCGTGATATACTAAGCAATTATTTTAAATTTGGTTACTGCCAAACTAACTACTCAATATTTAAAGGTATAAGAAAAATAGAGCCTGGAACATACGTTGAAATATCAAAAGAAAATAAAGTCTCCAGAACATTTCCCTATTGGGATTTAAATAATTGCTTTGATAATGTTGGTAATAATTTAGGTTATTCAGATGCGAAAAGAGTTTTAGATCATAAGTTAAATGAGGCTGTAGTTGCTCAAACATTATCAGATGTCCCTATTGGATCTTTTTTATCAGGTGGCGTTGATTCGTCTCTTGTGACAGCAATATTACAAGAAAATTCAATGGAAAAAATAAAAACATTTAGTATTGGGTTCGATGATGCTGAATTTAATGAGGCACAATATGCAAAAAAGATTGCGAATTACTTATCTACAGACCATCATGAATTGTATGTTTCCAATGATGATTATTTGAAAATAATACCTCAACTCCCAAGTATTTATGATGAACCTTTTGCTGATAGTTCAGCTATACCAACTTATCTAGTATCAAAATTTGCCTCTGAAAATGTAAAGGTCGTACTATCAGGTGATGCGGGTGATGAATTATTTTTTGGTTACAATCATTATGCAAGATTTTTAAGAAACTGGAGTATCATTTCGAGAATTCCTAATGCAATAAAAAATTATTCAATTTCTTTTTCAAAAATTTTTAATCGTAATGAATTTTTAAAAAAAATGAAAGGCCATTTTATGCATGATGACATAATTAACTACTATTCCTTTATTTTAGATATGTCAAAAAACTATGATATGATTAAAAAATATGATTACGATAAGGAATTTCTAAACCAAATGCGATATATAATTAAGAATAATAATATTTACAACTCATTGATGTATTATGATATAAAAATATTTTTGCAAGATGATATCTTAGTTAAAGTAGACAGAGCTGCAATGAAAAATAGTTTGGAAACAAGAATCCCTTTTTTGTATCCTGATTTTCTAAACTATGCGATTAAATTAAATACTGAGTACAAATATAAAAATGGTATCAGAAAATATATTGTTAAAGATTTATTATCTGATTATTTGCCATTGAAATTATTTGATAGAAAAAAACAAGGTTTCTCTGTGCCGCTAAAAAATATTATTACAGGTCCACTAAGAGAATGGTCAAATAATTTGATTAATAAATTTGAAATTGAATTAGATAGCCATATCAATCCAAAGAACATTAAAAACCTATGGGAGTTACAAACAAGCAACAATGGTGATAATTTTAGATTATTATGGAATGTTGTGATGTATCAATCTTGGGAAGATAAAATGTTTAATAACTAACCCCAACATATGACAAAATTTGTTTTTATTAATCACTTTTCAATCTATATTTCAATCAATAAGTTTGAAAGCTAGTCTTGTAATAATCTTAATAAAACTATAGAGGTTATTAATAAAAGTTTTTTAATTTGTTGGGATTAAAAATTTTATTTAAATAATCAATACTTTATAATTCTAATGCTTACTCACCTTAAACCTTTTTAAAAAATAAAGTTTGAAAGTATGAAGTCTAAGGAAAAAACCTTTTTTATTCATGATTCGAGCTATGTCGATGATAATGTTCTTATTGGTAATGGATCGAAGATATGGCATTTCTCTCATATACAATCAGGATCAGTAATTGGTGAAAAATGCTCCATAGGTCAAAACGTAAATATTGGTAATAATGTTCTTATTGGTAACAGAGTAAAAATACAAAATAATGTATCTGTTTATGAAGGTGTCATACTTGAAGACTTTGTCTTCTGTGGACCATCTATGGTTTTTACTAATGTTAAGCTGCCTCGATCTGAATTTCCGCAGAGAGGGAGTGATTTTTATAATAAGACATTAGTAAAAAAATCCGCAAGCATTGGCGCAAATGCCACTATAGTTTGTGGGGTGACAATTGGGGAATATGCAATGATTGGATCTGGAGCGGTAGTAACAAAAGATGTACCACCATATTCACTTGTAATTGGAAATCCTGGAAGAGTAGTTGCAAAGGTTGACAAAAAAGGAAATAGATTACCTTGAAAATTAAAGATAGCAATCTTCTCGTAATTGGTGGAGCTGGTTTCATTGGTAGCCATGTAGTATCTGAACTGTTAAAAACTGATGTTCGTAAGGTCACCATATATGATAATTTCGCTAGAGGAAAAGAATCTAACTTAGGTAATAGTCTTTCTGATTCGCGTTGTGAAGTATATCCAAATGGTGGTGACATAAGAGATGTTGATTTATTAAATGATGCTATGAGCGGTGTTGATGGTGTAATTCACTTAGCTGCGATGTGGTTATTACATTGCAAAGATTTTCCTAGAACTGCTTTTCATGTGAATATCGAAGGAACATATAATGTTTTGGAAGCTTGTGTTAAAAATAAAATCAAGAGATTAGTATATTCATCATCAGCATCTGTTTACGGTGATGCTGCAGAAGTACCTATGACAGAAAAACATCCATTCAATAATCAAAACTTTTATGGTGCGACAAAAATAGCTGGCGAAGCAATGTGTCGGGCATTTTATGATCGATATGGTTTAAAATATGTTGGTCTTCGTTATATGAACGTTTATGGCCCACATCAAGATCAAACTGCTGCATATACTGGTGTGATTCCAATAATGCTCAACAAAATTGATGCAAATGAACAACCCGTAATTAATGGAGATGGGAGTCAGGCATATGATTTCATTGATGTAGAAGATGCAGGCCGTTGTAATGTACTAGCAATGGAATCAGATTATACAGACGAGTTTTACAATGTTGGTACAGGAGTACAAACAACAATCAAGGAACTATGTGATGCTATATTGAAAATGAAAAAATCTGATTTAATTGTAAAATACAATCCATATAGTGAAGATGATGCAAGGAGAATGGTGCAAAACCGGATTGGATGTCCAAAAAAAGCTGAAAAAGAAATAAATTTCAAATATAAATATAATCTCCATAAAGGTTTACAGCGTCTTATTAATTGGAGGAAAAACAATCTATGAATATCCCCATTGCTCGAACAAGTTTAACCGATATGGAAATTAATAGTGTATTAGAGCCATTAAGTTCAGGCTGGATTGTTCAAGGCCCGAAAGTAAAAGAATTTGAAGATAAATGGTCGAACTTTACGAAAGCAAAACATTCCATTGCTGTAACCTCTTGCACTACCGGATTGCATTTAAGCTTGGTAGCTTTAGGAATCAAGCCTGAAGATGAAATTATTGTTCCCGCATTCACCTGGATTGCTACAGCAAATGTTGTTGAACACTTAAATGCAAAAGTCGTCTTTTGTGATATTGATTTAAAAACATTTAACATCAATATTGAATCTTTAAAATCCAAGATTACAAAAAAAACAAAAGCAATCATACCTGTTCATTTATTTGGATTATCCGCAGATATGAATCCAATTTTAGAATTAGCAAAAAGAAATAATATACGAATAGTGGAAGATGCAGCCTGTGGATTTGGAGCTAAATATAATGATGCGCACGTTGGAACATTAGGTGATACGGGTTGTTTTAGTTTTCATCCTAGAAAAGCCATAACAACTGGCGAAGGTGGTATGATTACGACTAACAATGATGATTTAGCTGAAAAAATCAGATCACTTAGAGATCATGGTGCAACAGTTTCAGATTTTCAAAGGCACCATGGCAGCAGACCGTATCTTTTATCAGAGCATTCCTATGCAGGATATAATTATAGGATGACAGATATTCAAGCTGCATTAGGTCTTTCACAAATGAAAAGAGCTGAGCAGGTTTGTGATGAGCGTCGTATGATAGGGAATAAATACAATAAAAGACTAGAAAATATCAACTTTTTTCAATTACCTATAGAGATGAAAAACTATCAACACGGATATCAATCATATCCCTGTTTATTTGATATCCACAATATTTCTTTAAAGAATATTGAGAAGATTAATAATAACCGAAATTCTTTTATGGATGTTTTACAGCAAAATGGAATATCAACTCGTCCTGCAACACATGCTGTTCATATGTTAGATTATTATAAAAGAAAATACAAATTAAAATCAGAAGATTTCCCAAATGCTTATATTGCAAATGAATGCAGTATTTCATTCCCTTTGTTCAATGGTCTAACTGGTGATGAGCAAGAGTATGTTATCAAAATTATTGAAAAAAATCTATAAATGTGTGGAATAGCTGGAATAATTAATTTTGATGGAGAACCTGTTTCTCCTAGAATTTTAAAAAAAATGACAGATGTAATATCACATAGAGGTCCTGACGGAGAAGGACATTATATTGCTGGGCCTGTTGGTTTTGGCCATCGAAGATTATCAATTATTGATCTTTCACCCGCGGCTCAGCAACCAATGATTTCTGAAAATAAAAACTTTATAATTAGTTATAATGGAGAAATTTATAATTTTAGAGAATTAAGAACAGAATTACAGCAGCTTGGATATAAATTTCATTCACAAACAGATTCAGAAGTCGTTTTAAACAGTTGGTTGGAGTGGGGCGATAAATCATTACAAAAATTTAATGGAATGTTTGCATTTTCTATTTGGGATAGGAAGAAAAAAAGAATTTATCTTGTCAGAGATCGATATGGTATAAAGCCATTATATTTTGCTCAATGGGGAAATACATTTGTTTTTGGATCCGAACAAAAAGCAATTTTACAACATCCTCTATCTCAAAGAATTATAGACAGAGAGGCACTTTTAGAATATTTTACTTTTCAAAATATTTTCACAGATAAAACCTTATTTCAAAGTATAAGGTTATTAAGACCTGCATCAATTGCGAAGATAGAATATGATAAAAAAACTAGAATAAGTATAAAACAATATTGGGACTATAATTTTGAAGACCCGAAAAATCCAAAAGACAAAAGAGAATATGAAGAAGAATTAAACCGCTTAATTAAGCAAGCAGTTTATAGGCAATTAATTTCTGATGTAGAGCTGGGTTCATATTTATCTGGAGGGATGGACTCTGGAACACTGACTGCTCTAGCTTCCAATGAACTTCCTTATATTAAAACTTTTACATGTGGGTTTGATTTGTCATCGGCATCTGGACTTGAGTTAGCTTTTGATGAAAGAAAGAAAGCTGAGGCAATGTCAGGTTTATATAAGACAGAACATTATGAAATGGTTTTAAAATCTGGGGATATGGAACGTTGTTTGCCAAAACTAGCATACCATCTTGAAGAACCTAGAGTTGGTCAAAGTTATCCTAATTATTATGCTGCGCAGTTAGCTAGTAAATTTGTAAAAGTAGTTCTCTCTGGTTCTGGAGGAGATGAGCTTTTTGGAGGATATCCGTGGAGATATTATCGTGCAGTGAATAATAATAATTTTGATGATTATATAGATAAATACTATGTCTTTTGGCAAAGGTTAATACCCAACTCTGAAATTAAAAATGTTTTTTCACCAATTTGGGACGAGGTAAAAAATATATCTACAAAAGAAATTTTTAAAAATGTATTTCTTACCCATAAAAATAAATTAGATAGTCCAGAAGATTATATTAATCATTCTCTTTATTTTGAAGCTAAAACATTCTTGCACGGTCTTTTTGTTGTAGAGGATAAACTTTCCATGGCACACAGTCTTGAAAACCGTGTTCCGTTTATGGATAATGACCTTGTAGACTTTGCAATGAAATGCCCAATAACCTTAAAATTAAATAATCTAGATAATGTTTTAAGAATTAATGAAAATACATTAGGACCGAAAAAAAATATTTATTTCCAAAAAACAAATGATGGAAAACAGATATTACGTAATGTGATGGCAAGACATATTCCTGACGAAATTATTAAAGCTAGTAAACAAGGATTTTCATCGCCTGATGCGAGTTGGTTCAAAGGTGAAAGTATCGATTTCGTCAAAAGAATTTTACATAATGATAAATTGAAAATATATGAAATTATGGATTATAATGCTGTTAAGAGACTTGTTGACCAACACTTATCAGGTAAGCAAAATAGACGTCTTTTAATTTGGTCTTTATTGAATACAGAAGAATGGCTAGAGCAAATGTTATAAATGAATTTTTTTGAATTACCAGACTTATGAATTATTAATTTTTTTGCAGTACTTTTAAATATAATATTGGATTCAGTTTTACCTTCAATTTGTAAATGAAAAAAGAATAGGAAATAAGCTTAAAGGATATAAAATGACAAAATTAGTTATCCTTGGTGCTGGGTACGGCGCATGGGAAGTTATATCACTTATAGAAGACATAAATAATAGAAGTAGTACCTATGATATTTTAGGTATATTAGATGACAATCCTTTATTGCATGGTAATTTGATTAAACAATATCCAATATTAAATGAGTTAAATCATTGGAGCCATTACGATAAAAAAGTTAGATTTGTTTTTGCAATTGGTAATTATCAAAATAAATCTAAGCGTTATGAATTAATAAAAAGCTTAGGTATTCCCAAAGATAGATATGAAAATATTATACATCCAAATGCTAAATTGTGGACTGAGATTCCATTAGGTAAAGGCATTATTATTCATGATGGTTGTATTATACACCCCCTCACAAAAATTAATGATTTTGTTGTTATATCTGCTGGCTCAATATTAGGAGTGAAAAATTTGGTGGGTAGTTATTCACTAATTGCAGCAAATATAACAACTGCTACAGATATATTATTTGGATGTGGTACATTTCTTGGTACAGGAGTAACAATTGGACCAAATGTAATAATGGGAGTTTGTTCAATGGCCGCAGTAGGTTCGGTAATTTTGAAAAATGTTGATTCTGGCTATAGCGTAATTGGTAACCCAGCAAGAGCATACCAGAAAGAAAACATTGATGTTACGTGGGAACAATTATGGGAAAAAGAAAAAAATAAATATGAAGATTATTTTTAACTAAAACATAAACGAAAATAAGATAATTATATTTTAAAAATAAATTAAATAACGATATGTTTTATGTTAATTCTAGCCAATTGATAATAAATTTCGTGCATAAATTAAAATTAGGAACTTGTTTGATATGAGTAAAAAAAATAAATATGATGATGCATTTAAAGAAAATTTCGGTATTAAAGAGGGCGATCCTATAGAAAAATTAGAGTATAACTCTATACCTGAGTGGGATTCAGTCGGTCATATGGGTCTGATAGCTAGTTTGGAGGATAAATTTGAAATAATGATGGAGATGGATGATATTGTTGATTTTAGCTCATATGATGAAGGTATTAAAATCTTAAAAAAATATAAAATTGAATTAGATTGAAAAACTAAAATATGGATAATAAGAAGATAGTAGATTTAGATGTTGTTCAAATACAAAAATACCAGCAAAACAGGCATCCAGTATTATTCATTGACTTTGTAAATGAAGTTATTCCAGGTGAATCTGCATATGGTTATAAATGTTTTAGTTTTAATGAATGGTATTTCCCGGCACATTTTAATGATGAGCCTAATGTACCCGGTTTTATTCAAATTGAATCCTTAACACAACTTTTTTTGATGACCTTTCTTACGTTACCAGGGAATGAAGGGAAAAAAACAGGATTTGTTTCAATTAAGAGTGCAAATTTTAAAAAGAAAATTGTTCCGGGCAATCGATTAGATATTTCAGCAAAATTGCATTCATATGCTAGAGGATTAGCTAGGGGAAATTCAAAAGGTTATATAAATAATGAGCTTGCTTGTGAGGCAGATTTAGTTATTACAATACCTGATATAATGACTAAGTATAGTCCAGTAAACAAATAAATCTATGGTTAGGATAGCTGATTATTTAATGAATAAGCTTTCTTCAGAGGGCATTCGGCATGCCTTTTTAGTTACCGGAAGAGGAGCTCTATTTTTGACTGATGCAATTGCAGGTCATAAAAATATAAAAGGCATATCAGTTCATCACGAGCAAACTGCAGCATTTTCAGCGGTTGCATACTCTCAATTTACTGAAAGACCCAGCGTTTGTATTGTATCTACTGGTTGTGCAATGACAAATACATTGACGGGTGTATTAAATGCATGGCAAGATGGAATTCCAACTATTTTTATATCAGGGCAAAATAAATTAAAAGAGACTTCAAGGTTTAACGGAACTAAAATCCGTACGTATGGCCAGCAAGAAGCTGACATAATACCTATTGTTGAATCCATTACAAAATATGCAGTAATGATAACAGATCCAAACAGAACAGTCTATGAATTTGAAAAAGCGTTATATATGGCGGAAGAAGGGCGTAAAGGACCAGTATGGGTCGATATTCCCTTGGATGTTCAAAATATGCGTATAAATCCTGATGAGCAAGAGCATTTCAAATCTGAAAAAATATCAAATTACGAATTATCTCAAAAAGACAAAATCTATGTTATTGAAGCAATAAAAAATGCAAAACGTCCTGTTTTACTGATTGGAAGTGGTATACGTTCTGCTGGAGCAATAAATCAACTATGTAAATTTGTTGAAAAATGCAAAATTCCAGTAACATATTCTGGTTCTGCACCAGATTCTTATGGAACTAGTAATTTACTTTCAATAGGATCTGTTGGAATAATGGGCTGTTCGAGATCAGCTAACTTTTCTGTACAAAATAGTGACTTGCTTATTGTGATTGGCAATCGCCTTACATCTATGACAACTGGTACAGAATACGAAAAATTTGCTCGTGAAGCAAAAAAAATCATTGTAGATATTGATGAAATCGAGCATACTAAAGGAAATGTTAAAATCGATCGATTTATCAAAGCAGATGCAAAATTATTTTTATCAAGTCTACTTGATGAAAATATTAAACCTACAGAAAAATCTTGGATCGATAAAAACTTGCATTGGAAAAATATTTTCCCAAAATGCGAGGATGGTTTTAAAGAAACAAAAGAAATAGATCTTTATCTATTATCTGATATTCTAAGCGAGGTGATGCCAGAAAATGTGGTTTTTCATAGTGATTCAGGATTGAATGAACTTATCTTACCTACTAATATTAATTTTAAAAAAAATCAAAGATGCATTCATCCAGCCTCACAAGGTTCAATGGGATTTGCGCTTCCCGCAATAATTGGATCACATTTTGCTAGCAATAGACCCTTGGTTGCTGTTATTGGGGATGGTTCAATTATGATGAATCTTCAGGAATTAGAAACTATCAAATATCATAATATACCTGCAAAAATATTCGTAATTAATAATTACGCTTACGCTGTAATTAGAAAAAGACAAATAGAACTATTTCGTAACCGAACAATTGGCACAGACCCAAAGGATGGTGTAGGAATTCCTAGTTTTGAAAAGGTAGCAAACGCGTTTGATTTAACATATATGAAAATAGATGACAGTAAAAATTTAAAAAATGATTTGGATAATGTAATGAGTCAAACTGGACCGGTATTGTGCGAAGTTATTGGGTTAAGTAATCAAGATTATATCAGCGTAGCTCACACAAGAAATAAAGAAAAAAGATTTGTCCAAAGACCACTAGAAGACCAAGCACCATTTCTTGATAGAGATTTATTTCTATCTGAAATGGTAATTAAACCTATAGATCAATAAAAGAATTATATGTCAAAAATAGTTTTAAGAGATGGAAAAACAGTTGGTGATTATTATCTTCCTTATATTGTAGCAGAGATAAATACAAGTCATTTTGGTGATATAGGCATCGCAAAAAAAATGATTGATGCAGCAAAAGCTATTGGATGTAATTGTGTAAAATTTCAATCTTGGTCTTCAGAAACATTATACTCAAAAACTTATTACGATGATAATCCAATTGCAAAAAGATTTGTTGAAAAGTTCTCTTTTTCTGAAAATGAATTGAGTGAGCTAGCCCAATACTGTGCTGAAATTAAAATTGCTTTTGCATCAACACCATATTCTAGTAAGGAAGTAGATTTTCTAATTAATGAAACCAATGCTCCATTTATCAAGGTAGCATCAATGGATTTAACTAATTACCCTTTTCTTGAATATATAGGCAAAAAGAACATTCCCATAGTTCTCTCAACTGGAATGGGAGATGCCAAAGAAATAGAAACCGCTGTAGATTATATCCAAAATACTGGAAATAACAAAATTATAATTCTTCACTGTGTTTCTATTTACCCCCCAGAAAATTCAACACTTAACCTCAATAATATTATAGGTCTACGTAAAAAATTCCCTGAATATCCAATAGGGTTTTCAGATCATTCAATTGGTACCGAAATGGCTATTTCAGCAGTTGCTTTAGGAAGTGCTCTAATTGAGAAACATTTTACTTTAAACAAAAATAAAATAGGTATGGATAATCAAATGGCAACTGAGCCAGATGAAATGAGACAATTAATTAAGCAAATAAATAATGTCCAAATTGCTATGGGTGTAGAGGAACGTTGTGTTTTGGATGCGGAGCTGGAGCAAAGAGATAAAATGAGAAGAAGTGTTGTAAGTACAAGAGATATTAAAGCAGGAGAAATTTTATCAAAAAATGATTTAGATGCAAAAAGACCAGGTACTGGCATTTCGCCTAAGAAGATTTATGATCTCATAGGATTAAAAGTAAAAAATGACATAACCAAAGATACATTGCTTAATCTAGAAGACTTGTTAGATTAATTAATATTTTTTGCTGAATTATATAAACCAGATTTTGTGTTAAACCAGAAATATAAAAACAATATAGCTGTCATCACTTCAAATTATGGTCAATATACTTATAGTGATTTATTTGAATACTTAGATTTGATAGAAAAACTAGTTGAATCTCGATCATTAGTTTTTTGTTTATCTAAAAATAGTTTTGGTTCTCTTCTAGGCTATATTTCATTTATCACAAAAAAATCCGTTCCTATGATGCTAGATTACAATATAAATGAACTTATGTTGGCATCGTTAATTGGCGTTTATAAACCGAGATATATCTGGTGCCCATCAGAAAGATTATTCAATAATAAGGATTATCTTAAGAAGAAATGTATTAAAGACTATGATCTCTATGAATCAAGAAATAAATCTTTTTTTCTACTTCACAAAAATCTAGCCCTGCTCTTAACCACATCAGGAAGTACCGGTAGCCCAAAATTTGTGAAACTCACTTACGATAACCTTTACTCAAATTCCTTATCAATAATCAATTATTTATCAATCAAACAAAAAGATCGTCCTATAACCACTCTTCCGATGCACTATTCTTTTGGCCTTTCAATTATCAATAGTCACATTATGTCCGGTGCAACAATTTTGCTTACGAATAAATCTTTAATGGAAAAAGAATTTTGGACGTTTATAAAGTCTCAAAAAGCAACTTCAATTTCAGGAGTACCCTATACCTTTGAGATTTTAAAAAAACTTAGATTTTTTAAACAAAGTTTGCCATCTTTAAAAGTCATAACACAAGCAGGGGGGAAGCTTAATAAAGTCCTGAATAGAGAATTTGCAACTTTTTCAATCGAGAATGGAATAAATTTTTATGTTATGTACGGACAGACTGAGGCTACAGCAAGAATCAGCTATCTGCCACCAAGATATTCAATTAAGAAATTGGGTAGTATTGGGAAACCAATTCCTGATGGAGAAATTTCATTGATTGATGAAGATGGGAATATTATTGATGAACAAGATAAAGAAGGTGAAATAGTATATTCAGGTCCTAATGTTTCTATGGGGTATGCTGAATGTGGCATAGATTTGATTAAGGATGATGTAAATCAAGGTAAGTTATATACTGGTGACATAGCAAAAAGAGATAATAATGGATTTTATTATATAATTGGAAGAAAAAAACGATTTATTAAGATTTTTGGCAATAGAATTAATCTTGATGAAGTTGAAAAATTAGTAAAGGATTCTTTCTGCGAGTGTGCTTGTATTGGTTTTGATGATAAAATGTCTATTTTTGCAGTAGAAAAAAAATCAATAAAATTAATTAAGGATTTTATTAAAGATCAAATTGGAATTAATCAAAATGTATTTGATGTTCACTATATAAAAAATATCCCCAAAAATAGTTCAGGTAAAACTCTGTATTCTGAACTAATAGAACTATTATGAACTATTCAATTTTTTTCAATCAATCACCTTATTCATTGCAAAAGGATGAAAAAGAAAAATTATTAAATGGCTTTCTATCAAAACTAACAAAACACCATTACAATAACTGTTATGAATATAAAAGGATTTTAGATGCATTAGATTATGATTTAAAAGAAAGCAAAAAAATAGCCGATATACCATTTCTTCCTGTTAGGTTATTTAAAATGGAAAATCTCTTTAGTATTTCTGAAGCTCAAATAAATAAAACGATGCTATCATCTGGTACTACAGGGCAATCTGTTTCAAGAATTTATATCGATAAGGAAACTTCGTATAATCAATCTAAAGTTTTAACAAAAATTGTTTCTAATTTTATTGGATCCAAGCGAATCCCAATGATAATAATTGATTCACCAAGTGTGTTGAAAGATAGAAATATGTTTTCAGCAAGGGGTGCTGGAATACTTGGGTTTTCTTTTTTTGGAAAGAATAAGATTTATGCACTTAATGAAAAAATGGAATTAAACCACAAAAAAATCATTCAATTTCTTGAAAAACACGAGAATAAAAAGATATTTCTTTTTGGTTTTACATTTATTATTTATCAACATTTCATCAAAGAATTGGAAAAGAGAAATATTAAGTTTGATTTATCAAAATCAGTATTAATCCACGGTGGGGGATGGAAAAAACTTGAAAATACATCTATTAATTCTGATGAATTTCAAAAGATGTTAAATCAATATACTGGTATAAGCTATGTTTATGATTACTATGGTATGGTAGAACAAACTGGATCTATATATATGGAGTGTGAAAAAGGATATCTTCACTCATCTATTTATTCTGATATAATTATTAGAAGGGCTTCTGATTTCACAATTGCTAATTATGGAGAGAAAGGTATAATACAAGTTCTATCTGTATTACCTAAGAGCTATCCCGGACACTCTTTGTTAACTGAGGATGAGGGATATATTTTAGGAGAAGATGATTGTGAGTGTGGGAGATTTGGAAAATATTTCAAAGTCTCTGGAAGAATAAAAAATGCTGAAATCAGAGGATGTAGTGATACTTATGAATGATAATATTAATAATATACAATTTCTAAACTCTTCGGACTATGAAAGCTTAATAGAACTTAAACCTCTTCCATTATTTCATGATGAAATAATTGAATATTTAGATAATCTTTCTTCAGAAATAAAAAAAGATAATAAAATTAGACAGTACCCTGATGTAGCGACTTTTGCATTCTATTGCAGAAAAGCAAATATTATGTCCTTAATGAAAAATTTTAAACATATTCAAACGATAAATATCGGACGTGGTGTGGTGTTTCATATCGCGCCATCAAATGTTCCAGTGAATTTTGCATATTCATTGATAGTAGGGTTATTATCAGGTAATTCGAATATTGTTCGAGTACCATCAAAAAAATTCATTCAAATTGAAATAATCAATAATGCAATTAAGAGACTTTATGATAAAGATGTTTTACGTAATATATCAAAAAGAATTATTCTCATTAGGTATGAAAAATCAAATAGTGCCACAAGTATGTTTTCCTCACTATGTGACGTGAGAGTTATTTGGGGTGGAGACCAAACAATAAGAGAGATAAGAAAAATACAGTTACCACCTAGAGCGTATGATATTACGTTTGCTGATCGTTATTCTTTTTGTATTATTAATGCTAATCAATTCGTAAAAGAAACACAACATAAAAAAATAGCAGAAGGGTTTTATAATGATACATATTTATTTGATCAAAATGCATGTACTTCACCACATCTAATTTTATGGAAAGGGTCAAATAATAATGTTAAAAAGTCTAAAGAAAAGTTTTGGAATGCCTTATACATTATGGTAAAAAAGAATTATTCTATACAACCAATTATATCTGTTGATAAGCTAACTAATTTTTATAGGCAATCAATTAATATGCAAGATATTAAATTTAATCCTGGGAAGGATAATCTAATTTGGAGAATAACATTGAATAGTATTTCTGATAATATAGAACTTTATCGTTGTAAGGGTGGTTACTTTCCTGAGTACCATATTAAAGATTTGAAAGAATTATCTACGGTAATAACTAAAAAGTTTCAAACATTGTCATATTATGGGTTTTCAAAGGATGAGTTAAAAAAGATTATCTTTGAATTAAATCCTATCGGCATTGATAGAATTGTTCCTATTGGTCGAACTATGGATTTTTCTTTGGTATGGGATGGTTATGATTTAATGAGTATTTTATCAAGGAAAATCGAATTAAATTAAGAAAAATCACTCATTAAATATGATTAATGAAGTATGACATTTTCAAAAATTACCAATATTGACCCCACGATACCATCTAGCTATAATGATAGTATATTTTTAAGTTTTGATTTTGATTGGTGTCATGATCTGGTACTTCAAGATTCTATTGAATTGGTTAACAAATATAATGTAGAGGCAACATGGTTTGTGACACATAACACCCGTTTATTGAGCAATTTACTTAAAAATGAAAAATTTGAATTAGGTATTCATCCTAACTTTAATAAGTTATTACAAAATAGTAATAATCAAGAAAAAAATATTAAAGACGTATTTGATAAGTTTCTCAACTTAGTGCCTGACTCAAAAGTTTTAAGAAGTCATTCACTAGTACAAAGCTCGCATATTCTCCAAGAAGCAGTAAATCGTAATTTTACCCATGATTGTAATGATATTATACCACACTGGAATAAAATCACTCTAAAACCTTGGATACACCCTTCGGGGCTTTATAAATGTCCTCATTTTTGGGAGGATGATGTAAACTACGTTTCTAATGATAAAACTTCTATCACTTATTTAATGCAGAAAAAAGGTTTAAAAATCTTTGATTTTCATCCAATTCATATTTATTTAAATACCAATGATTTAGATTTATATGAACAAACTCGAAGATATCACAATAATCCAATAGAGCTATTAAAATATCGATTTAATGGTTATGGGGTTAGAAATCAATTAATTGAAATATTAGAGCTGAGCGATAATTAATGAGGATAGCAATTATTGGAAGAACAGAAATTTTATTTGAGTCTGCCAAATTACTTAGCAAGTCTGGTAATGATATAGTATGTATAGTCACAGCAAAGGAAGCTCCAGAATATAAAATTAAAACTTCAGACTTTGAAAAGATTGCAAATGAATGGCATATCCCTTTTGTCAATACTCCTAGGATTATTGAAACCATTGATCTTCTAAAAAAAATTAAGCCAGATATTGGAGTGAGTGTTAATTATACTGGAATTATACCACAATCTGTTATTGATATTTTCCCATATGGCATAATTAATGCCCATGGAGGTGATTTACCTAGGTATCGTGGAAATGCATGTCAAGCATGGGCAATAATCAATTGTGAAAATAAAATTGGTTTATGTATTCACAAAATGAATGGAGGAGAAGTTGATAGTGGAGATATTTTAGCTCGGGAATATTTTGGAATAAATATAAATACTAAAATAGGAGATGTTCTCAAATGGACATTTGAGCGTGTCCCTGTTCTTTTTAATAAATCTGTAGAGGAATTAAAAAAAAATCCAGAATTCTATTTAGAGAAACAATCCACTGAATCAAAAGATATTCTACGATGCTATCCTCGATTACCAGAAGATGGAAGGATTGATTGGAGTAAATCATCTAAAGATATTTTGCGATTAATAAACGCTACTAATAAACCATATGGAGGTGCATATGGTTATTTTCAAGAAAAAAAAATAATAATATGGGATGCTCAAATTATTAATGATGGAGAAGTCTTTTTTGCTATTCCAGGGCAAGTAATCTTAATTGGTGGAAATTTCATTATTGTAGCATGTGGCGAAGGGAAATTAAAAATTTTAATTGTAGAGTATGAAAATCAAGTTTGCGAATCGAATAAAATAGTTAAATCAATTAGGAAAAGATTGACCTAAATAATTATGAAAATTGCATTTATAGGAAATCAGAATAATAATAATTTCTCTATGGTCAGGTATTTAAGAGATTTTGGTTATGATATAGACCTTTTACTTACAGATAATGAGCAGACCCACTTTCATCCCAGTTGTGACTCATATGATTTAAAATATATGTCATATGTTAAAAAGGTTAATTGGGGAAAGCTTACAAAGTTTCTTTCTACATCTAAGGATGTTATCAAACGAGATACTATGCCATATGATATATTAATTGGTACGGGATTAGCACCTGCATATTTGCATAGAGTAGGACTTTATCTAGATATCTTTTCGCCATACGGAGATGATATATGGAGGTTTACACAATTCAATCTATGTTCTCCAAATAAATTACCTCACGTATGGGCAGCATCAACTTTTCAGAGAGCTGGATTATCCAAAATAAAAATTTTGCACGCAGTGAAACTGGAAATAAGATATGAGCAGCAGTTAAAAAAATTTTGTAATAATAGTATTAGGTGGTTTGATTCATACCCTATGGTATATGATAGTCAATACTATAAAAAAAATATTGATGATTTGTCAAAAATGACACACTGGGGCCATATTTTTGCAAATATTAGAAATGAGACAGACCTTTTAATGATTTTTTCAGCTAGGAGCAATATTTACAAGCCAGGAGAAATGAATAGTAAAGGGATTGACATTGCTATTCTTGGATTTAAAAAGTTTTCTGATGATACTAATATTGATGCTCGGCTTGTGCTTTTTGAATATGGTGACGATATACAAATTGTAAAAAAAATGGTAGTGGAATTGGGTTTATCTAAAAAAGTTATATGGTTGCCAAAAATGTATAGAAAAGATTTAATTATTGGTTTACAATATGCAGATATATGTTTTGGTCAGTTTGGTATTTCTTGGGCAGTCAATGGTACACTAGTAGAATGCGCTTCAATTGGTAAGCCTATAATTACTTGGAGAGATCCAAAACAATATGATGAAATTGAATCAGAATTATTCCCAATACTAAATGCCAATACTCCTGAGGAAATAGCTTTTTGCATAAATAGTTATGTTCAAAATAAAGAGAAATATAGTAGAATTGGTAAAAAGTGTAAAATTTGGTACAAGGAAAAAGTAGTGAAAAAGGTTGCGACTAAATATGTAGACTATTTTGAATCAAAAGAGATAGAGATATCAAAAAAGTCAAAAAATGAAATCAAATAGCCCCAAAGCTTTATCATTAAGTGATAGGTTAGATTTTCTATTTAAAGATTCTATATTATATGGCGGAGCTTCTGCTCTAGGTAAAGCGTTTGCATTAATTACATTCCCAATATTTACAAGATATTTTTCAACGAATGATTATGGTATTCTAGATTATTTTCTAGTCCTTCCAAGTTTTCTTACCGTTTTAATTATTTTTGGTCAAGATGCAGCTGTTGCACGCTATTTTTATGAATATGAAGATTCAGAAAACAAAAGCAAGGTTATAAGTCAATCATTTGTTTTTCAAATATTAATTATAATTTTAATTATACCAATTTTATGGATAAATGCAGGATGGTTTTCTAAATATTTAATCGAGTATGAAAACACAGAAGATTTATTCAAGCTTGTTATTCTTCAACTGCCATTTGCAATTATAATCAATTTTTCTTCAAATCTGCTTAAATGGACTTTCCAAAGAAAATTGTTTCTTACATTGACCTTAGGTTTTACAGTAGCAAGAGCAATCATAATCATTTTTTCAATTTCATTCTTTGATGTTTCAATTATAAATATTTTAGAAATCAATCTTTATGTCAGTATTTTATTTTCTTTAATCGGATATTTTTCAATTAAGCACTGGATAAGTGATTATTTTAATTTTGATAAAATTATACCGATGCTGAAGTATGGAATTCCCTTTGGAATAATATTTACAATGGGTGCTTTCTCACCAATTATTGAACGAACCTTAACATTAAATTATTTGGGTTCAAGTCAACTAGCTCATTATGCTGTTGGTGTAAAGATTACAATGATAATAACTTTAGCAACTAATGCATTTCAAACAGCTTGGGGTCCTTTTTTCTTATCACTCTTTAAAGAATCCAAATCATATGAGACCTATAATCTTGTTTTAAAATTGTTTACAATTGTAATCTGTATTTTGGTGTGTACAACTGCCGCATTCTCCTCTTTTTTAATAAAAATTTTAGCAACTAATAAATATCAAGAAGCACAAATTATTGTTTTTCCTCTTGCATTAGCGGTTGGAATCAAATCAATTAGTTGGATAACAGAGATTGGGATAAGTTTATCAAAAAAGAGTTTTTTAGCAATATATGTATATTTATCGAACTTTATTGTATTAATATTTAGTATTATTATACTAACTCCAAAGTTTGGTTTACTTGGGATAGGTTTTTCAGTTTTATTTAGTCAAATTGCTTCTGGAATTATTTCTTCTTATTTGGGGCAACTTTTTTACCCTATTGATTGGGATTATAAATCAGCACTTTCAATTATAGTTACAACATTTTCTTTTGGTTTTTTAGCATATTATGGTGGTTTTGTTTACAGTAAACAATTAGAAATGGTTTTTTATTTAATAACAATTATAATTACAGCTAATGTTAGCTGGATATATGCGTTAACCTCTTCAGATAAAGTGCAGATTTATAACCTATACGATAAATATAAAAAAAGGTTACCTTTTAACTCAACTCTTTAAAATGAAATATTGTTATTATGTAATCCTATTTTTGGTTTTGTGGATCATACCAGAGGTGTTCATCATTAAAAGGCTTTCTGCATATGGTAAGCTAGATGATCTTTTAGTTGTACTTCTAATTGTCTATATGGTAATTAAATTAATATTCAATCTTCAATTCAAAATTTCAAGTTTTAATATGCTGTTTTCGCTTTATTTAGTGTCAATTGTTGGGTCAATATTATTAAGTGATTCTATTGGCATACACTCACTTACAGCAACTTTATTATTTATTAAGCCTTGGGTTATAATTTTATTTTTAAATCAGTATAAATATGGTGATTTAATTAATTCAATTAAGAATGCAATTAATATCATGCTAGGTGTTGGTTTAATTAATTTGATTGTTGTTTTATCATTGAGGATTATTATTGGAAGCTCCTATGATCAAGATAATGCTAAGGGTATAATGGGGAATGCACATTACGCTGGAGAGTATATATATATGCTATTACTATTTTCCTATTATCAAATAATTGAAAAAAATAGATATTTGTATATGATTATTGTAATTCTAGGTTTTTTCGGATTACTAATTACAGAAACCACCCAATTAATTATTTTTGCATTTTTATCGCCTCTTATATTTGTTTTTATAAAAATGAAATTAAATTTGATAAAAGTAGTTCAAGGCACTATTATTTCTACAGTTTTTGTATTAATATTATTTTTATCATTAAGGAGCAATAGTATATTAATTACACAGTTTTATCGTGTACAAGAAGTTGCTTTAGACATTGAGAATCTCACTGATTTTATGGCGTTAGAAATGTTATTTAATGATAATGCCGAGTTTAGGAATAATTATTTTATTTTCGGAGCAGGTCCTGGAAATTTTGGTAGTCGTGTTGGAGCTGGAAGGAATACACCGCTCTATAATAAATATATGGAACCTCTTAATTGGATTAACCAAGACTCCGGTACTATTAATGATCCTAATAATCAAATTCAAACAATTATGTCGGAATTAGGACTTTTCGGATTGACTGGTTTTATGTTACTCATAATCTTTATGTTATTTCATATAATAAAGTTCAATAAGATAAAAAAGGGCTATGAGCTTCTTTATTATTTATTCATTGGAGAATTTTTTCAAATATGTTCAAGATTTTTGGTGGAAGATGTATTTTTTATGAACAATAGCCTTTTGATTATTCTTTTTATTTTCCCCTTAATATATAAGATGAATAATGAATTTAACTTCCAAAACAAAAAAATAAGAGAATCCCTCGGTTAGAATAATAGTGGTTATATGAAAATTTTATTCGTTTATGATTCAAATTCCAAAGGCGGTAAGGAGAGACGATTTACAGAACTGATAAATTCATTGGCTTTAGATAATTCAATAAAGACAAGTATTTTCTTTATAACTTCAAATTTTTATTATGATTTTAATGATTCTAATATAAAAATCGTATATCATCCAAGAAAATTCAAATATGATTTTAGTGTTATTTGGAAAATTTTTAGATACTGTCAAAAAGAAAGACCTAGTATAATCCATTCATGGGGAATTATTGGAAGTTTGTTTTCAATAATTCCTGCAAAAATTTTGAAGATTAAATTAATTGATAGTCGAATAGCTGATACAAATCCAAATTTCAATAGTATGCTTTCAATACATTATTTGAAGCATTTTATAATTAACTCTTTTAGTGATATACTTGTAAGTAATACAAAATTGGGTGCTGATCTATACCATGTAAAGGAAGAAAAAGCTGTTATTATACCAAATGGAATTAATACGAAAAGGTTTCAAAATCTTAAGAACAAAGATAAAATGAGAAAAGAGTTAGGTATCGAATCAAAATTTGTGGTTACAATGATTGCTAGATTTGCAGCAACAAAAGATTATGGAACATTTTTTAAAGTAGCTGAAAAGATTACTCACAATAGAGATGATGTATCATTCATAGCTGTAGGTTCTGGTGAATTCTTCGATATTTATTATAAAAAAATCAGACAGTTAAATTTAGAGAAAAAGATTTTCCTTTTAGGGCAAAGGAAAGATGTAGAGGATATTATTAATATTTCTGATATTGGAGTATTGGCCTCATATTCTGAAGGTTTTCCAAATGTCATCTTAGAATTTATGGCCCTAGGGAAACCTCAAGTAATATCAAAAGTAGGTGGTATGAGAGAAATGCAAAAATCAAAACAAAAGTATTGTTATACAATTGAGAAAGAAGACTATAATTCATTAATAAATAAAATTTATCTGTTATTAGATCAAAAGAATAAATATGAAAGAATGAGTTTTTGTGCTATAAAAGTATTTAAAGAAAAATATACTGCTGAAATAATGGTAAACAATTATAAAAATTTATATGCTAAATTATAGTATTAGATTGAATTTAGATGTATAGTTTCTTATGATTAATGATGCGACTAATTCACTGTTGATATTCATATAGAATGAAAAATATTATTTTTTATGTTAAAGAAGTAGGTATGTTGCCATATACAGCCGAAAAATTATTAAAAAAATTAAATAACCATAACTTACATTTAATTCATACTACTAAATTGAATGGAAAAAAATCTACTGATTTTGATATAAGTGAATCTTTCCAATCAAAAATTGATTTTTCATACCAGTCAATTAATGATATATTTCTTTTGTTAAAAAAAGAAAAAGCTGTATTTATTTCATACGGTCATAATTCGTTGATTGAATTATCCCTTGGTCTTTTAGGAAACATCTTTGGAATCAAAACAATCTACATTCAACATGGCTTATATATAGAAAAGAATAAATTTTTCATAAATGATTTTAAGATAGTTTTAAAAAAATATATTAATTATTTGATACTTTTTATTTTTACTATGAGATATGATTACAAGTATTGTTTCAAAAACATATATTATTTTCTATTAAATAAAACGGAGTTTTCTCCATGTAAGTTGAATTTATTTTTTGATGAAGATTCTTTAAATCTATTAAACACATATGGGGAAAAAGTAATAATTGGTCATCCTTCAAGCTTAGTTACTAATCATATGAACAATAAAAAAATAGATTTTTCTGTGGTTTCGTATATCCAGCAGGGGTTTTTAGCAATGGGTATATCAAATATTACAAGAAAGGAAGAAAAAAAGTTTTTTAATAAACTTTTTCAACACCTAAAAAAACTTGGATTTGAAACAATACAGTTTTTTAAACATCCCAGAGAATTAAGTAAGAATTATATATACTTACAAAGTAATGAAGAAATTAGTTTTTTCACTTCTCAAAGTGAGCATTCTAATCTACTACATTCAGGTTTAGTATTAGGCCACTACAGTACACTGCTTAAACAATGTAAGAATATTGGCCTATATACAATTGAAATAGCCTTCCCGGGGATAACCAATAATGAATATCGGCTTTCTAGTTATTTAAAACTTCTCAATGAAAAACTATATGAATCTGTTAAAAAGAAAGAAAATATAACTATTTCAAATAAATATATATCTTGGGATATTTTTGCACAAAAGATATGTAAACAAATATGAATTTTAATCCACAAAGAGGTTATTCTCATAATGATAATTATGATTATAAAACTTTGTTCGAACAAACAAAGAACTTTTCCTACTTGTTTGAGCCATATTTAAAAAAGAAAAATATTAAGGTCTTAAACATAGGTTGTGGCTCTGGGCTTGAATCTGTTGTGTTAAGTAAAATACTACAGTCTAATGTAGTTGGTATCGATACCCATGCAGACCTAGAATTAATTAATGAAAAAACTAGATTAATTAAAAATGATTTTTTGCAGCATGAATTTGAAGATAAGTATGATTTTATATTTTGTTACCATGTCCTTGAGCACGTAAAAAATCCTAAATATTTCTTATTTAAAGCTTGTGAATTATTGGATGAAAATGGATCAGCTTTTTTTGGTTTCCCAAATAAAAATAGATTAATTGGTTATATTAACCCTGCAGAAGATATAACATTAATCAATAAAATAAAATGGAACCTAAATGATTATAAGTTTCGTCTTTCTGGAAAGTTTGAAAATAAATTTGGAGCTCATGCAGGCTTCACTGAGAAAGAGTTTTATAATATTTTACCAGAGTTCATAACTTGTAATAACGTTACTATTGATTATTATGAGAATAAGTTTAATAATAATTGGAAATACAACTTACTGCAAAAATTAGGTATTGTAGGTTGTCTTTATCCATCTTTGTATTTTATTATGGAGAATAAAACTGTTTAGAAAACATAAAATTCATCTAGTATTTTTTAATAATTTTTTAATTATTATTTTTTTTCTTTTAAACACTCTTTTTGGTAGCACTAATCAAATTGGTCTAAGATATAAATATTCATCTATAATTAATAATTCTCATTCTTTGATATATGAAAATGACTATAAAGGGAATGGATTGTATTCTTGGTTGAAAATGGATTTTGGGTCTATGATTTATGTAAATGAAATGTGTATGTCATCTAATGCTCAAGATATGGATAGAGGTAGAGGTAAAAAGGTTGGGGGTATTTATGGTTTTGCGAATCAAGGATATGTACAGTTTATGAAAGTTCAAAATAATTTGGAACATAGAATTACAATTGGAAGGGCGTATTTAGAACATGGCTTTGGTAAATCTTCTAGATTACTGGTAAGTAAATGGAGTAGACCTTTTGATCAAATAGGATGGTCATTATTGTACAAAGGCATTAGCGCAAAAATGGTAGGTGTCCAGCTAGATCCAATAGAGGATATTAATCGATATTTTTCCATACACGTTATCAATTTTGATTTACTTAACAATTTAACTATTTCATTTGGTGAGTCTTCAATATATGCGGGAGAGAATAGAGGAATTGAACTTCAATATTTTAACCCCACTTTATTTTGGATTCCAATAAGAGAAAATCAACCTAGTACTAATCAAGCTAATGGGTTCTTATATACTGGGATAAAGTATAATAATCTAAAAAACGCTTTTTGGTTTGAATATCTTTTAGATGATTATCAAATTGACAGAACAATTCAGGAACCAACTACTTATGGTTTTATAGTTGGAATTGAAAAAGTAGATCTTTTTATTAAATACTTTGACTCCTTTTGGGCTGAATACTCTAAGGTGTCAAACAGGACATATCAAACTATGGGAGAACTTGGAGAGGAAAATTACATTCACAGGAGTTTTCCAATCGGGCATTATTTAGGAAATGATTTTGACAACTTAGTATTCAATGTTAAGTCAAAAAACCTAAGTAGATCAAAGTACGATTTTTATTCAAATTTTAAATTTTCTTTTTTAAGAGATGGAAATTCTGGAATAGAAATTGATTGGGACTCTCCCTGGTTAGATATAGAAGAGGGTGTAATTTTTGAGGAAAATTCACCTACTTTGCCTATTAATCAAATTCTTGAATTTGTTATCAATGCGAATTTACAATATGAAAAAAAATATATTATGGATTTAGGTTTGTATTACAAATCATCCAAATCAAAACTGCAGAACGAAAGTGACTTATCTTTTCTTTTTAGAATCTCGATGAATTTCATCTCAGATTTTAATTATTAGTTAAAAACTGTATCTAAAATTTTCTAAGCTCAATTTATAAATTTTAATGTGCACCAGTCCTAAATGTAATCATATGCCAAAATGTAATAATTGCAATTTTTATATCCAGCCAGACAGACCATTCTTCTATATATTTTATATCATAGTCTATTCTTTTTTGCATCAAACTTAGATTCTCAGTTCCTCCCCTGTAACCTTTTATGGCTGCGAGGCCTGTAATCCCAGGTTTTACAAATCTTCTTATTCTATATTTTTCAATTTTTTCAGCAATCTCTTTATCCTCACTGACCATATGTGGCCTTGGACCGATTACACTCATATTTCCCATTAATACATTAATAAACTGTGGCAATTCATCAAGATTAGTTTTTCTTAGGATGTTACCAATCCAAGTAATCCTTTTATCATCCTTTAATGTGAGATGGCTATAACCTTTTTCAGCAGCTTTATTTGAAACCATTGTTCTAAATTTCATACAACGAAATGAAATACCATCAATGCCTACCCTATCCTGCATAATTATGCTAGGACCTTTACTAGTAAGTTTAATGATTAAGGTAACAAGAGGATAAAACCACCACATTATAGTGATGAAGACGAATAGAGAGAATGTAATATCAAATATCTTTTTGATTAATAAGTTTTTTTTTGATCCCAGTGGTTCTGAACGTAAACGTACAGCTGCAAAGGGTCCAAACATATCTTTCTTAGCTATTTTTTTTGAAAGTTTATTTGTACCTGATTGAATCATATGAATTCTAGAGCCTTGACTCTCTGCCCAATCAAGAGAGGCTTGAAGCATTTGTGAATCCATATCGGAAGGATCTAAAACAAAGTGGTCAACCATATTTTGTCCAACCATTGCATTATATTCTTTTACTAATTCTTTTGGAGATGCAGGTATATCTTTATCGTGAAACCAACCATTAAGATGGTACTTTTTTTCTTTGTTTGACCACTCTTTTAGCAAGGAATATTCTTCCTGGGACCCAAGAAGGAATATATTTTTTTGTGATAATTTCATAACTACCATTAATTAGTACATAAATAATTCTATTTAGTATAATAAAATGTTTTGGTAATAGCTTCCTTTTTAATATATATCTTTATAACGATAGATTCATTATTAATATATATAATTTATTATTCATTTTACTAATTTTGGATATAAAAATTAATTAAAAAACCTAACCATTTTTGTTATTTGGAATAATATTTCCCATCCATCTGAAATTTTTAACTTTTTTCCTTCATTTTGGTTTCGTCTTTTGTATTTCAAAGGTACCTGTAATATTCTAACATTTTTCAATGATAAAATAGATGATAACTCTACATCAATTCCAAACCCTCGTGAATTGATAAGTCTAATGTTTATATCGCTTAAATAAAACGATTTAGCGCAACATAGTATATCTCTATGATGAGTACTATGTAATAAATTGAAAAATGTTGTGAACATAAAATTTCCCCAATGAAAATTAGATTTAAGAGGGTTTAAATGTTTAAATCTATATCCCATTGCTGAATAAATCCCTTTTTTCCTATCTAATACAAATAATTTTGATATTTCACTTATATCTAATTCCAAATCACCATCATACAATACAATTTTATCATATCCAGCATTTTCTATGCCTTTTCTTATGGCAACACCTTTTCCTTGATTTTTTGCAAAAGTGATGAGATTAATAAAATTACAATCTCTTAATAGACTATCGCTGCCATCATTACTGCCATCATCGATAATTATTATTTCATGACCATTATCAGAGTAGTTTTTTAGTTTCCGTATTAGTGATGGTAAATAGGGAGCTTCATTAAATAATGGAATAATGATTGAATAATTTTTGCTCATCCCGAAATAAAAAAAAAGCGGCAGATATTGCCGCTTTTTTTTTTATATATTTTTTAGTTAAAAACTATAGTCGAATCTGACTCCTAGTCCACCCCAATATGAGGCTGTATCGTTATCTTCTAATGGTGAGGTCGATAGAAAGCCTTCAAGACCCAGAAGAATATTAACTGGTAGGTTTAAACCTTTATTGAGGATTCTTTCAAGGGAGACTCCTCCAAATCCTCTTCCACCAATTCCAGCACCTACAAGACCAACATGCCCTTCATAGAATAGCATATCAAATAAGGTTAAGTTTGCCCCTACTCCAATTGCAAGCGGGGTAAAATCTTTTCCATTTGCTTGTCCAGTATATGATCCTAATGCCACACTTACTGTAAAATCAAAACCCTGGAATTTAAATCCATATGGTGTAGTAATAACCAAACTAGCTCCAGCTGGGGTATTAGTTATAAATGCACCATTTATAAATCCTATGCTACCTGTTAGACCGACATTATACCCAAGAGCCTCTTTGGCAACAACATCATCAGCTGTTGTTGTATCGATATCAGCTACTGCTGATGTGTCAGTTACTGCATTTGGGTCATCGTATTCAAGTCCTAATTCTTCTGCCATCTTCCGTTTTGCTTCTTCAGCCGCTGCTGCTGCTGCTGCATCTAATTCAGCTTCTTCTGCGGCCTTTGCTTCTGCAATTTTTCTGGCTTCCTCTTCTTCTTTTTTCTTTTTGGCTTCAGCTCTTGCTTCTTCTGCAGCTTTTGCGGCGGCGGCTTCGATAGCTGCTTCCGTGGCGGCAGCAGCATCTGCGGCTGCTCTATCTGCAGCTTCTTTAGCTTGTCTAGCTTTTTCTATAGCATCAACGTTCTCCTGAGCTAATCCGAAAGATAAGAGTAGCGTGAAAACAACTGTTGTTTTTAAGAATGTATCTTTAATCATATTTATACCTCTGTTATACTGTGACGTGAAATCAAAAATCTTAGAACGGAACTTATTGTCATAATTGTACCGATACAAGTTTTAACTGATTATTTTAATAATCCTATAATTTTAACTTATTTAAATTTAAAACATCAATGAAAAAAAGAAAAAATAAATTATGACAATTTTAAAAGAAAAGAAAATTACATCTGAACTAGTTTTCGATGGAAAATTTTTAAAAGTATTTTCGGATATTGTTATGTTACCGAATGGCAAAAAAGGAAGAAGAGAATGGATTGATCACCCAGGTGCTGTTTGTTGTATTCCTATTATAAACAATAATAAGATTATAATGGTAAAACAATATAGATACCCGCTTAAATCTCAATTCTTTGAACTACCTGCTGGTAAGTTAGATGCTGGGGAATCTCCTTCTGATTGCGCTATTAGGGAATTAGAGGAAGAAACAGGATTCAAAGCAAATAAATTAACTTTTTTGTCTACCATACATCCTGCAATAGGATTTGCTAATGAAAAAATGTGGTTATGTCTAGCTGAAAATTTGCATCAAACCCAGCAAAATTTAGACAAAGATGAATTCTTAGAAACAATTATCCTTGATTTAAATGAAGCGATTATGATGATATGGAATCAAGAGATTACTGATGTAAAAACAATAATCGGACTGTTATGGGCTGAAAGGATATTAAAAAAAAGAAAAATATCAGATTAATTTATTCAAATTAACAATTTTCAATAATTCCACGATTAATATGTGATTTTATTTTGTAGAACCAAGCAGTTTATTAAGAATTAACGCTAGGTATGAACAAATTTTTATCTTTGAATGATTTTGTTCCATTAACATAACTGAAATACTTTCGACATTCACACGAAATATACTCTATGTCAATAGGATATAATATCCTTTCTGCTTCTGGCCAATATGAATTTTGCAGAGCTATCATTTTATCAAATGTTTCTTTATGATTAGATAACCCTAAGTGATTCTGAAGTCGATTTAAGTATGCAACTGCGCCAATACCCGTTGGGACATTACTTCCTGGATTAATGATGTCTGGACGAAACCAAGCGACATCCATAATTGCCATAAAAATAGGAAAATCATTTTGCATTTTAAACTTTTCATTGACATTCTTTGTTGCCTTTACTACGCATCTTTCAGAACTGATAATTATTTTTGTTAATTGTGCTTGGATATTGTAAAATAATTCACTGGCTGCTTCAAATCTTTGATATGTCTTGCCTTCCCATTGAATAGATTCAACAGGATAAGCAGTTTCATTACACCATACTTTTAGTGCATTTAACTTTTTTACTAATTCTTCAAATTTTGATAAATCGGATGGGGTTAACTTATCAATTGTTTGTTGCCTGTTCACCCATCGACAAAAAAATAGCGCGTGAATTAATTTGGGTAATTCATCTTTTAAATTTCTAGCAAATCTTAATATGGATACACTTCCACGATCATATTCTCTAAAAACATTAAGGAAACGGCCTTTTTGAAAAATTGGATCACTACTCCAGGGAGGAGATTGTCCACGTTCTCTTTTTTTTCTGATGCTTTCACGCTCTTTACAAAAATCAAAAAACGATTTGACTGGATCTTCAATTAACAATCCATCAAGCGCGGTTTTGTATGGATTATGATACTCTTTCATAATTATTTAATTAATTTGAGTGAAAGTAAGTTTTATCTCAACTTTATAAAAGTTTTAATGATAAATTTAATTTATAAAATTACTTTTTATGAAGATTATTCTCTTTGTTTTTCTTGTTCTTAATATTCTAATTGGCCAAAATAGTGTCAAACCAAAACTTGATTTAAATAATAGGTTTGGTATTTCAGGAGGTGCGTTTGCAAATTTTGGAAATTCAGGTTTAGAATTAGATGGAATAATTAGTCTCCATACAAAAAAAGGTTTCTTTTTTGAAGCTTCTGGAATTTTGTCGATTGACAATAATTTTACACTAAATAATTCAATGGGATATATGCTAGAGATATCTCCAAATCTTTTCATTGGAGGAGGGTATTCAAATTATCTTGAAAAAAATCTATCAAGTCTTAATGAAATTTTATTCACATTTGAATCAAATAACTTATCAGCTTCTTCCTTTTTTGGATTAGACGGAAGTTTGTCTCCAAATTTTTTATGTTCATTTAATATTAATTCACTATTCCCAAATTTTAGTTATGATTGTTCGATTATAGGTTTTACCAGTAAGGAAGAAAATAGTTTAGGATTTGATTTTTATTTAAATTTTTTCAAGAAATTGGATAATGGTTTATCGTTTGGATATGTTTTATCGAGCGAAAGATATGAGGATGAGAGAAAACTATCTGTTGTTAAAGAAGGACAGACTTATAATTATACTAGGACATTTATAGAGCAAGGTGTTTTCAATACGATTTTTCTAGGTATCACTTTCTAGATTAAGAATTTAATAGACTATCTCTCCTTTTTCATCTAAATCTGGATAGGCTTCTCCTTTTTGCCTAAGTATATTAGATAATTCTGGGTAACACAATTCAAAAAGAAGATTATTATCTTCAAGACTTTTAGGTTTTTTTTTATGTTTGTTTTTTAATTCTCTTTGTCTCTTTGCCTCAAATAGAATAACGGCAGAGGCTACAGATACATTTAAACTTTCTACCATTCCATTAAGTGGAATCATTATTTCTTTTGTAGCATATTTTAAAGTTTCTTTTGAAATACCACCTAATTCAGCTCCCATTACAATTGCAGATGGGTTAGTATAATCTACTTGACGAAAATCAATAGCGGAACTTGTGTTATTAGCAACAAAAATGTTATGGTTGCATCTTTTTAGTTTTTTATAAAGATTGGTTAGTTTGTTATGAATTTTCACTTTAACCCAATGATTTGATCCGCTAGCTGCTTTAAGGTTAAGTCCAATCGTTTTATTTTTTGACTTAGCATATATTTTACCTATTCCAATAGCATCACAAGTACGAATCATAGCGGCTAGATTATGGGGCTTGTTTACATTGTCAAGAATCAATGTAAGGTCCTTTTCTCTTTGATTTAGAATTTTTTTTATTTTTTGAAATCGTTCTGGAGTCATAAAGATATATTAAATTCTATTAATGAAAATCTCATCAGAATCTATAAAAAAAAAAGCGATTGATTTAGGATTTGAAAAAATAGGCATTACAAAAGCCATAAAAACAGATAAAGAAAATTCAAAATTAAATATTTGGCTTGATAATGGAAATCACGCAAGTATGGAATGGATGGAGAAGACTAGACAGAAAAGAGGGGACATATTTGCTTATTTCCCAGAGGCAAAATCTGTTATTTCTGTAGGGTTGAATTATTTTTCAGGGAAAAGTCAGAATGACCTTAAATCGGATTATAAATTTTCAAATTATGCATGGGGCGATGATTATCATAAAGTTTTGAAAAAAAGACTTTATGCGCTATTAAACTGGATAAAGGAATCCAAACCAGATACAAAATGTATTGCTTGTGTTGATACCTCACCAGTAATGGACAAGGTTTGGGCTCAAAAGGCAGGATTAGGTTGGATTGGTAAACATACAAATTTGATTTCACGTGATTATGGGAGTTGGCTCTTCCTCGGTGAATTATTATTAGACTTGGAATTGGATTATGATTCTACTTTTGATGAGGACCTTTGTGGTAGTTGTACTGCATGCATTGACGCATGTCCAACTCAAGCACTAACTGAATATGAGATAGATGCACGTAAATGTATTTCATATCTTACAATAGAGCATAGAGGGGATTTTCTTGATGACCAACCAGATTTAGATGGCTGGATATATGGTTGCGATATTTGTCAGGAAGTGTGTCCTTGGAATCAAAAATTTGAATTCTCAACAAAAAACAATGAGTTCCACGCTCGTAATGAAATATTAGACAATAGTAATGAAGATTGGAAACAATTAGATCAAGAAGTATTCAATAAGGTGTTTAAAAATTCAGCTGTTAAACGAACTAAACACTTGGGATTGAAAAGAAACATAAAAAAAGTAGAGGATAATAGAACGAAAATCTGTTAAGATATTTAGGTTTACTTGGACTTGATCAGGTTTGTTTAATTATTATTGAACCTTTGTAGACTTCAATATTAATAGGCACTAATCCGCCTTTAATCTTTACTTTTCCTGTAACGCTATTTTGATTTGATGTGATATTTAATGGAATTTCAGAATGAATGTTCTTTTCTGAATTCCTTTGGTATATAGTACCAATAATATTTCCAGCTAACCCTACGGGTAAAATTATCTCCGCATCTCCACCATAGGTCTCTAAATGCACACCATAGTCTTTGAGAGTTGAATCATACATTAACTGTAACATAACATTTCCGGAGGAAGTTAAAGATTCGACTTTTGCTCTAATTTTAGTCATTTTTATATCACCAGATGATGCTTCACAGGTTAATTCCCCATTAAGGTCATTTACAAAAATTGAGCCACCAGAGCTAAAGAGATTAATTTTCCCATTTAGATTGCTTACATCAATATTACCTCCTGAACTTTTCAATGAAATATTTCCCGATACTTTTTCTCCTTTCACTGAACCACCTGAAGCGCGTAGGACAATGTTATCACCTTTTGTATCAAAAAAGTTTATTTCTCCTGCAGTCGTTTGTGCATCTGTTTCTGCATCGATTTGGTTCAAGTTAATACTTCCGCCGGTTGAAGATAAACCAAGTTTACCTTTAAATTGGGTAATATCTATATTCCCTCCAAAAGAATGAGCACGTAGAGAGCCTTTTGAACTAGTTACATTTACCTTACCACCATTTATTTTTGAATCTATGTTGCCGTTATAATTTTGTATGCTGAGATCACCACCTTCTGATTCGATAGCTGATTCACCATTAATATTCTTAATATCGATATCACCACCAGGAATTTGGATATTTAGATTTATGTGTTTGGGCACTTCAAAATCATATGTGCTATCAAAAAAATTAATGGACTTTTTATTTCCAGAAAAAATTATTTTCTTTTCTTGTTCAAAATGTTTCACACTTGTTTTTGTGAAATTATGAATTTCTTCAGTGTCCTGTTCTCTTATCCCGTATCCAATGCTTGTAACGGTTAACTTCGCGCCAGAACCTTCATGCCCTGTAAATTTTAAATTTACAGAAATATTATTAATGATGATGCTATATGAGCCATCATCTGGTACATTTTGGAATCTATATATTTGTTTTATTTCGGCTCTAGAGCTACTAGGTTTTTTTAAATTTATATTATCTTGTGCATAAATGAACATTGATGTTACTATTAATAGAAAAGTCTTTTTTTTTGTTAATTTCATGGAAATTTTATTATGATAGAAAACCCATCAATATAAAAAAAAAGCTCCTTTAGGAGCTTTTTTTAACTTTAGGTTATTATAATCCTGTTTCTGCTACAGTTTTTTTCACAGCATTAATAGTTTTATTCAATTCAAGTTTTTCATCCTCATTCAAGTCAAATTCTAGCACCTTTTCAACTCCCTTAGATCCAATTACAGTTGGAACACCAATAAAGTACCCATTAATTCCAAACTCTCCTTCACATAGTGAAGCACAAGGAATTACTCGTTTTTTATCTCTAATAAATGATTCTGCCATTTCAATCGCAGATTGTGCTGGAGCAAAAAATGCTGAGCCATTACCAAATAATTTCACAATTTCACCACCAGCTACACGCGTTCTGTTTTCAATATCTTTTAATCGTTCAGGTGTAATTAATTTGGCAACTGGAACTCCCCCAATAGTTGCAAGTCTCGAAATTGGTACCATTGTGTCACCGTGCCCTCCAAGAACCATACAAGATACATCCTGAACCGAAAAACCAGTTTCCATTGCAATGAAACTACGAAAGCGAGCGCTATCTAAAGCTCCTGCCATTCCTACTACTTGATTTTTTGAAAAACCTGAAATCTTGTAAAAGGCATATACCATTGCATCTAAAGGGTTTGAAATAACGATTACAAATGCTTTTGGTGCGTATTTTTTAATATTTTTCGCAACATCTTGCATTATCCCAAGGTTGATTTCAATTAGGTCCTCTCGGTCCATCCCTGGTTTTCTAGGTATACCCGCAGTAATAATAAATACGTCAGTATCTACTACATCTTGCCAATCAGATGTTCCAGTAATATCAGAGTCATATCCATCATGGGGGCGAAGTTGCATTAAGTCCAATGCTTTTCCTTTCACCATGCCTTCTGCTTTTGGTATGTCAAATATTACAATGTCACCAAGTTCTTTTTGTGCAGCAAGAAGAGCAAGAATCCCACCAATCTGACCACCGCCTACGAGCGTTATTTTCTTTCGGTACATAATCTTCTATTTTTTGTAATAATTATGTGATAAAATCTATATATCCTAGCTTGGGGTGATAATTGTGACGATTTTCTGTTTTTTACCTTTTCTACCAAAACTAACAATGCCATCAGCAGTTGCAAATAATGAATCATCATTAGCACGTCTAACATTCATTCCAGGATGGAATTTAGTCCCACGCTGTTTCAATATAATTGTTCCAGCGAGTATTGTTTGCCCATCAGCGACTTTTAGTCCAAGGTAACTTGGATTTGAATCACGACCATTTCTGGAGCTTCCCTGACCTTTTTTATGTGCCATAGTTATTCCTCTTCTTGTATTGATTTTGATTCATTTGTCAAAACATCTTTTGTTTTATTATTTCTTTTGGTAGAACCTGGGATATGAATTTTTTCAAATTGTAAGTTTGTAAACTCTTGGCGATGTCCATTTTTTCTCTGATAGCCCTTCCTTCTTTTTTTCTTGTAAACAAGAATCTTTTTTTCTCTACCATGATTTAATATAGTTGCCGTAACCGAAGCGCCATCAATATTAGGGTTGCCTATTTCAGTTTTTGTTCCATCTTTGATTAATAAAACTTCTTTGAAATTAAGGGTGTCTCCTTCATCACCAATTTGTTTTGGAACTCGAAGTTTCAAACCCTCNAGAGCTTTAAATTGTTTTCCTGAAATATTTAAAATTGCGTACATAGTATTTTCCTAAAAANAGCCGGCGAATTTACTAGCTGATTCTTTCCTTATCAAGGNTCATCTCATCAGTAACATCTTTACCGTCTTTTTTACGTAAAAAACGAAACTCACCATGAGTTATATCAGAATCCTCAATTATTTTAAGATGCACAAAATTTTGCCACATAAGTCCTCTTAAGATATGTTTCTTTTCTCCACTCAGATATGTAGCATTATCTGGATGAAGAGCTAAAGTTAACCTTAGTGAACTATGTTTGGTTTTATACCTTCTTAACCAATGATCAATTCTAGTAATAAGTGTCTCTTGGGAAATTATCCTACCGGAGCCCTTACAGGCAGGACATTCTTCGCTCATTGAATCTAAAAGACTTAATCGAATTCTTTGTCTTGTCATTTCAAGGAGGCCAAATTCTGTTATTGGAGCAACTGCAACCTTTGCTCTATCTTTTTTTAATTCTTTTCTTAATTCGTGATAGACTTTTTTTCTGTTTTCTTCATATCTCATATCAATAAAGTCAATTACAATTAAACCTGAAAGGTCTCTTAATCTTAATTGCCTTGCAACTTCCCTTGCAGCTTCTAAATTTATTTTTAGGGAATTTTCTTCGTGAAGTTTTTTACCAACAAAACGTCCACTATTTACATCAACCACCACCATAGCCTCGGTTTTTTCTATTACAAGGTATGCCCCACTTTTTAACCAAGCTTTAGGTCTCATTAGTTTTTCTATCTCTGATTCAATACCAAAACTTTCAAATAATGGAGATTTTAATTTATAAAGTTCTAGTCGATCTAGTAAGCTGGGCGAGATATCTTCAAGGTATTTTTGGGTTTTTTTAAACAACCTTTTTGAATCAATTATAATTTTTTCAACGTCAGGAGTCAATAAATCGCGTACTACGCTTGAAGCGGTCTCTAGGTCCTCATAAACTAAAACGGGGGCATCATTTTGATTCGCTTTTGAATCTATTTTATTCCAATTATCTACTAATTGATTGTAATCGTTCTCAATATGCTCTTCTGATTTTCCTTCAGCAACTGTCCTTATTATGACACCGATTTTTTTGATTCTTAACTTTTGAGCGATTTTTTTTAATCTACGACGCTCATATTTATCCCATATTTTCTTTGAAATTCCTATGTATGATGCATTTGGAACCAAAACAAGTAATCTTCCTGGTAAGGCAACATCTGTGGTGACTCGAGGTCCCTTCCCAGCAAATGGTTCTTTTATCACTTGTACAAAAATTTCTTGATCTTTTTTTAAATCAACCTCAATATTATCATACTTAAAATTTTTATTATTTTTATGACGCTTATTTTCCCTTTCTTCAATAATGTATTCATTTGATCCAATTTCGGAAAAGGGTAAGAATGCGTTTAATTCATATCCTATATCTACGAAAGCTGCTTGCATACCAGGAAGCACATTTTCAACTTTTCCTTTATATACATTCCCAACCATACGATGATTATCTTGTTTTTCGACATACACTTCGACGAGTTGATTGTCTTCTTGAATTGCAATACGGGTCTCACCCATACTCTCATTGATGAAAATCTCTTTATACATCTCCTACCTTTATAAGCTTGTACGATTGATTTAGGTGTTGGAGATTCCAAACCAATGCATACGTAAGGTTTTCGGCTACAATTAGCCTTTTTTATAGAGATTAGATTAAGGAGGTAAAATTTCGGCCCAGAATTAATAGGGTGATATAATTTGTATCTTTATCGTCAAAAAAATAAAAAAATTTGTCTTCCTTCTAATCTCAATGATTAATAATAGAAATTAAAGGATTTCTTTCATTCTATCAAAGGTTATAAAATCATAATTTTCAATTCAAATTTAATAGGTTTAATAGTAAAACGGAAATTGATGAAAAAATCATTTTTTATATTTATAACCATTATTTCTGTGGTATATCCAAAATCAGAGATGATTGCATTATGCTTATCTGCAGAGGGGCACATACTAAGAAATGGTTCTGTAAGGAATGGTGCGGTTAGAAAAGGTGATTCAATATTTGATGGTGATAAATTGATTGTGAGTGAAAGAGGGTACTTGGTTCTTTCGATGGTTTATGATAAAGCGAAAGTGAATATTTATGAAAAATCTGTTATTAAATTATTTAATGATAATTTGGACAGGTCTATGCAATCGCGGATTGAGCTTTTTGGAGGAAAGGTAATTGTACAAATGGAAAAAAATAATCAAAAAGCCATTCTTATAAACTCACCTTCAACTAGTTCCATCGCCGTAGATGCACATTTCCTTGCTGAGTACAGAGAAGATATTATTTTTGATAATATAACTTATACAATGTTCAATTTAATTGATGGAAAAATGGAACTGAAAAATATAGTTTCTGACAAGTACTTTATTATTAAGCAAGGTGAAACGATTATATCAACGAGAGATGGTAAATTTTTTCCATTAGATTCATTTCGAAATCAATCATTAATTGCTAATACATTAGAAAATTTTAGTAATTGAAATATGGCTAAGCTTGGTCAAATAATTGCTATTGGGGGTGGAGGCTTTGGCAGGAACCACAAACATAACAAGATAGAAAAATACATTTTATCCCAAACAAAGAAGAAAAATCCAAAAATTATATTCATACCAACGGCTAGTGCAGAGGATGCATCCTATATAGTTAATTTTTATTCTTGTTTTAATAAGCTTAACTGTGAGCCTTCGCATCTGGTATTTTTTAAGAGAACACCTAAACTTGATAGTTTAATCAATCAAGCTGACATCATATATGTCGGAGGTGGTAATACAAAAAGTATGTTGGCGGTCTGGCGTGAGTGGAAATTCGATCGTTTATTGTTAAAAGCTTATAAAAATGGAAAAATTCTATGCGGCGTTAGTGCAGGTGCAATTTGTTGGTTTGAGCAGGGCATAACCGATTCTTGGGCGAGCAATTTAAATACTTTAGATTGTCTTGGTTTTATTGATGGTATGGCATGCCCCCATTATCAAGAAGAAAAAGACCGTAGACCTACGGTTAAAGAATTATTATTGAATGGGACGGCCTTGGCAGGTTATGCTATTGATGGGGGAGCTGCGGTTCATTTTANAGATGGTAAATATCTAAGATCTCTTCAATTCTATCCTAAATCTAATGTTTACTACGTGAAACAAGATGGAAATATGATAAANGAAAGCCAATTAGATATGACTATACTATAGTACTTTTAATGTAANTTGAACTACCTAATGAATTTATATTTGGNGTGNTTNTTCATATGATATAAAAGTTTCATTCATAACTAAAAAATTATTTTACAATATTAAANTATANTATATCGCTCATAACGCCNTTTTTAGTTGCATATGTAACTAAANTATTNTAATATATNANTATGGAAAAAGAAGCATCNCTCAAATTTCATATGAGTATTGGTATGTTAATCAATNCAGCACATCGCGCTATGACAAAAAGATTTGTCCAAAATGCAATGGATTCGGGAGTAGATATTTCACTCGACCAATGGATGGTTTTGGGCCCCGTGTGGCAGCTGGAGTCAGCATCGCAGAAGGAGTTAGGAGAGATATGCCTAAAGGATAAGACAAGTATAACGCGAATAATTGATGCCTTAGAAAAAAAGAATTTAGTGGTACGCATTGCAGACCAGTTAGACCATAGGATTAAAAGAATTGTTCTTACAAATGCCGGTAAGCAACTCTTCTATGATGTTTTGCCTGTTATGGAAAAAACTAGAGAAGAAGCTAGAAAAGCAATTTCAGAAGATGAAATAAATACATTTAAAAATGTACTACGGAACATAATTACAAACCTTGATAGTGAAACAGATTAAATCGTTTTTCAACTTTTTGAATTTTAGATTCCTAATTCTAAGCATCTTGATTTTTAAAAGTTGTTCAAACCGTGCAATTGTTTCTGTTGATGATATAGGGTTAAAAATTCCAGATGTTTGGCAAATACCAATACCAATAAGTGAGGATATTGCTGGAAAATGGTGGGAAATCTTTCAGGATGAAAATTTGGAAAACTTTATATTTAATTTTCGAAAAAATAGCCCCGACATCCAGTCAATACTAGAAAGCAAAAAAATGGCTTACCATAATTCTAAAATCAATAGTCCAAATATTCTACCATCTATAAATAGTAGTATTCGTGCGGATACTAGTATGCAAAACTTGACAGGATTTGGAGATGCCGCTGGAGAAATTTTTGGTGGTCAATCAGGTGAAATTATTAGCTTCGAAAACAGTACTGCTGGGTTAGGATTTAATTTGCAATGGGAGATTGATATTTGGGGCAGGTTAAGTAACGCAAAGATAGCCGCGGGTAAAAATTATGAATCGATTAATTATGATTTAACATATCTAGGCTTCTCATCAGTCATAAGAGCAGCGCAATCCTATTTTCAGACAGTTGAAGCTTATGAACAAATGAAAATAGCCCAAGAATCATACAATAGTTATACCGAAATAAGAGATTTGGTAAAAAACAGGTATGAAAAAGGATTAAAATCTAGCTTGGATTATCGTTTAGCTGAAACTTCAGTTTCAACATCAAGAGTGCTGGTTGAAACAAGAAAGATTCAACTAAGTGCTCTTAGGCGTCGCTTAGAAACTTTATTAGGGAAATACCCCAAAGGCCAAATGATTACTAGTAAAGCGCTACCTGATAAATTACCGATTATTGAAAAAGCTATTCCGGCAGACATTATAATAAGAAGGCCAGATTTAAAGAGTTTATTTCTTAAAACTGAGTCTGAAGGTCTTTTACTGATGCAGGCAAAGCGTAATCGGTTACCTGGGATTTCGATATCTGGTTCTGCAGGTACCTCTGCGCAAAAATTAAATGATATCTTCAATGAAGACTATGGGATATGGAGCATAGGTTTAAATTTAGCCACTCCCATTTTTAATTCTGGAAAATTAAAATCTGCAGTCAAATTTCGAGAATCATCGAAAGAAAAAGCAAAAAAAGATTTATTGAAGGGACTATTAAATGCTTATTCTGAAGTTGAACAACTGCTCCAGATTAATCAATCCCTATCAATTCAACAAGAGTCTATCAACAATGCTGTTCAACAGTCTTTAGATGCTTATAACTTATCAAAAGAGAGATATGATAAAGGTGTCACAACTTTAGAATCTGTGCTCAATTCTCAGAGACAATACAACAATGTTCGTTCTCAATATTTAACCCTCAAAAGACAACGAATCGAAAATCGTTTATCATTAATACTTGCACTTGGAGGAGATTTAGATAACAATGGATAAAGCAAAACAATTAACGAAAAAACATATTGGATTGATTACTATAATTTCTAGTTTAGTAGTTTCTACTTTTTTGATAATGAATAAACCTGTTGCATTAGCTGAACAAAAGAAAGAAGAGCTGCCTTATGTCGAAACAATGATGATTCTCCCAATATCTACCAATGCTACGATTGCATCGCAAGGTATCATTCAACCTGAATCTGAATTGACAATGCTATCAGAATTAAGTTCAAGGATTGAATGGGTTTCGAATAAAATGGAACCTGGTTCAAGTTTTGAAAAAGGTGACACTTTGATTATTCTGGACAAGAGGGATTACGAACTAGCTCTAATTAATGCTGAATCTCAAGTTCTTAACGCGGAGGTTAATCTTGAGCGCGAATTGGCTGAAGCAGAACTTGCAGAAATAGAATGGAAAAGAGTAGGAGCAGGATCTGGGAGTAGTTTGACTCTTAGGAAACCACAAATGGCTCAAGCAAAAGCAATGTATGCAGCAGCAAAAGCAAAACTTGAGCAAGCAAAAAGAAATCTTAGTCGAACAGTTTGTATAGCACCTTTCACTGGTCGCGTAAGGAATAGCAGTATAGATGAAGGAACCATCGTATTTCCTGGAACACCGTTAGGTAATATTTACTCCACAAGTATATATGAGATTCGTTTGCCAGTTGCAGACCAAGATATATTTTTTATTGGACTTGAGTTTAATGGGAAACAAATACCAGAATCTATACAACCTACTGTGACATTTAATCTAGCAAACGAAAAGTTTCAAGGTCGAGTGATAAGAACTGAGGCGGAGGTCGATCCAAGAACAAAAATGCGTTCACTAGTAGCAAGAATCGATAACATTGGAGAAACTAAATCAAGACTAGTTACGGTAGGGCAGTTTGTTCAAGCTGAAATCAGCGGAATTGAAATTGATGAAATATTTGTATTACCAAGAAATTTAGTTCGAGACAGAAGCGTATGGGTTGTTGATTCAAATAGAACAATTTTCAATCGACCAGTCAATGTAATTAGATATGAAAATGAATTTGCGCTCATAGATGAAGGTCTTAATAATGGTGATAGATTGCTCATCACAAGACTCTCATCACTTATTAATGGAAAAAAAGTAACTTTTGAGTTGAATTAAATAATATGGAACGTTTAATTAGATGGTTTGTGAATAATAGTGTAGCCGCTAATCTGATGATGGCGTTCATAATTATCGCTGGTGCATTAACCGTTCCATTACTTAGAATGGAGGTTTTTCCTGAAATATCTGTTGATATAGTTAATGTGACTGCCGTTTACCCTGGGGCATCACCGATAGATGTAGAAAACGCTATTTGCATAAAAATTGAAGAACGTCTTCAAGGGTTAGAGGGAGTGAAAAGAATTACATCTAGTGCATCTGAGAATGTAGGTAGCGTGAATTTAGAATTAATTCCTGGGCAAGATGTCAATGAAATGTTAGATAAGATAAAGGCTCAAATTGATGCTATTGATTCATTCCCCGAAAATGTTGAGCGACCAATATGTAGACAATTTGCTGGATCTAATCCTGTTGTTACCGTAGCTATTGATGGTGATATGGGTGAAAGTGAATTATCAGACCTTACTGCTGAGATTAAGGATGAAATAGATGGCTTGCCTGAGATAACTTACACACAATTTGTTGCTAGAAAAGATAAAGAGATTTCCCTTGAGATTAGTGAAAACACGCTTAGAAAATATAACTTATCATTTTATCAAGTATCTCAAGCTGTTCAGAATTGGTCTGTAAATATTCCAAGTGGTAGTATTAAAACTAATGATGGTGAAATATTGATACGGTCTAATAGTCAAGGTTATGAAATTGATGATTTTTCCCAAATACCAATAATTACTGATGATCGAGGTTCGATTGTTTATTTAGGTGACATCTGCGACATTAAAGATGGATTCATAGATTCTGACGAACTTGACATCCTTTTTAATGGGAGTAGTGCAAACTTGCTGACAGTTTTTCGAGTTGGTAATCAAAACGCAATTGATGTTTCTGAGTCTGTAAAAAAGTACGTCAAAGAAAAGAATCAAAAGCTACCTGCCAATATCAGCGTTACAGCGTGGGATGATGAGGCATTTCTTCTAAGAGGTCGGATTGATACGATGACAAAAAACGCGGGCTACGGATTACTATTAGTTATTATTGTACTAGCACTCTTTCTTAAGCCAAAACTAGCTTTTTGGGTATCTCTTGGAATACCCATCTCATTTATGGGAGGCTTTCTCTTTATGCCCTTGATGGATCTTTCCATAAATATGCTATCCCTTTTCACGTTTATATTAGTTTTGGGTATCGTAGTAGATGATGCGATTGTTGTTGGAGAAAATGTAGCACTTTTTAGAGAAAGAGGTCTTGAGCCAAAAGAAGCAGCAGTCCAGGCTACAAAGCAAGTAGCGACACCGGTATTCTTTGCAATCCTTACAACTATGGTAACATTTTCCCCTATGCTTTCAGTTGATGGTGAGATAGGTGAAATATGGAGAATCTTTCCGCTAATAACTATAATGGTGCTATTTTGGTCTTTATTTGAAAGTTTGACGATTCTTCCTGCACACCTAGCTCACAGTAAAGACAAAGAACCTAAAAGTGCATTCATTCGATTACTTTCTGAAAAATGGGAATCCCTCCAAACAACGCTAATCTTTGGACTTTCATACACAATCATTAACTTTTATAAACCGTTTCTTAAAAAATCAATAGACAGACCGTTTACTTCATTATCCATTGCTGCAGGAATATTTATTTTAACAATAGGAATAATAGCTGGAGGTGTAGTAAAGTTTACTTTTTTCCCAGCTGTTGAAGCGGATCTTGCAATTGGTGCAATTGAGTATCCATCCGGTACACCTATTGATGTAACTCGCCAAGGTTATCTTGAGCTTGAAAGGACAGCAAGTATACTTGAAAAAGACCTAAATAAAGAGCTAAATGGAGAGGTGACAATCAAAAATAGATTGTCCACTATTGGTTGGCAGCCAATGAGATCGAAGACTTCAAGAGGGCCTGGGAATTTAAATGCCCTCTATGCAGGTCCTAATGTTGCAGAAGTTGCCCTTGAGTTAGTGCCAGGCGAGGATAGATTGATTAGCACAGAAGAAGTGGTGAGGCGATGGAGAAAGCTAATGCCAGTAATTCCAGGTGCAAAAGATGTATTATTTTTTTCAAGTCTATTTTCTGCTGGAGATCCAATTAACATCCAATTATCAAGTAAATATATAGAAGATCTATTAACAGCCAAAGATGAATTGAAAGCTAAATTGAATCAATATCCTGGAGTCTTTGATGTAAAAGATAATTACAATTTAGGTAAGGAAGAGATAAATATAGAATTGCTTCCTGCAGCCAAAAATTACGGAGTTACAATGATGATGGTTGCAACGCAGGTTAGGCAAGCCTTCTATGGTCTAGAAGTTCAAAGTATCCAGCGAGGAAGAGACGAAATAAAAGTAGTGGTGCGATACCCTGAAGATGATAGGAAATCCATTTCTGATTTAGAAAAAATGATGATTAGCACACCTAGTGGTTTCACAATTCCTGTAAGGCAAATTGCTCGCTTAGAGATTGGACAGGGGCTTGCATCTATTCAGCGAAAAGATCGTAAGCGATCAATAAACATCACTGCAGACGTTGATTTGTCAATGACAACTGGTAATGAAGTTATTGCCTCCATAACTACTTCATTATTACCACAACTGCTTCAAAAGTATAGCTCGCTTTCTTATGATTTTGAAGGTGAGCAGCAAGAACAGGCTGACAACTTAAAATCAATAGGTAAAAATTTTATTTTAGCAATGATTGTGGTCTATATGTTACTCGCTATACCATTCAAATCTTACTTTCAACCTTTGATTATTATGTCATCGATTCCATTTGGACTAACAGGAGCTTTGCTTGGTCATTTACTATTAGGGATGAACTTTTCTGTTTTATCCCTTATGGGGATTGTAGCATTAACTGGAGTTGTAGTAAATGACAGCCTCGTAATGGTTGATTTTATTAATCGTTATCGAAGAGAAGGGTACTCTATAAAAGATGCAGTTCTAGAAGCTGGTCCAAGGAGATTTCGTCCAATCTTTTTAACTTCTCTGACAACTTTTGTTGGGTTAATTCCACTAATATTGGAAAAAAGTACTCAGGCCCAGTTTATGATTCCAATGGCTGTTTCATTAGCTTTTGGTGTTATTTTTGCAACTGGTATTACGCTTCTTTTGATTCCTGTTTCTTATTTAACCATAGAAAAATATATCTTAAAAACGGAGCAAAACTAATGAAAGTAGCTATTTTTGGTGGCACTGGTTACGCCGGGTCTTACATAATAGATTCCATTATATCTGATGGTATGATTCCCCGCGTCATGGTACGGGAAGGGTCTGATGACAAGGTTATACAACCAAACAAATGTGAAATTATATATGGAAACATAGAAGATGAAAATTCAATTAATGAAACTTTAAAAGGATGTGATTCGGCTATTTATTTAATAGCGCTTATTCGTGAATTCCCTTCTGAAAACATTACTAATGAAAGATTCCAGTTTGAGGGTTCAAAAAGGGTAATGCGTCTGGCAGAAAAAAATGGTATCAAAAGATTTATCCTCATGAGTGCATTAGGTGCAAATCCTAATCCAAATGGTTCTAAATATATGCAGGCTAAGTACCTTTCAGAGCAATCAATTAAAAATACAAATCTTGATTGGACTATTATTCGTCCATCATCATTATTTGGTAATCCAAGGGGCAATGAAAGACCTGAATTTTGTATGATGCTTGATAAATTAATGTTAAGTCTCCTACCATATCCAAAATTTTTACCATTCCCCGCACCTTCATTTTTTAAAGGGATAAGTCCATTTGATGCTGGTAATTATAGTTTGTCCATGGTTCATGTAAAAGATGTTGCCTCTATCATTTTAAATGTTTTAAAAGATGATAAAGCCATAGGTGAGACATTGGAAGTTGGGGGTAAGGATGAAGTGAGTTGGAATAAAATAATCAAAACTATTGCAGAAGTAACTAAAAGACGTGTGATTATGGTACCCGCACCAATCTTTCTAATTTCTTTTATTGCTGGGTTATTAGATAGATTTAAATGGTTTCCAGCTGGAAAAGATCAACTTGATGATTTGGTAAATGGCAGCGTTTGTGATTCATCTGAGCTCTTCAAAAGGTATGGCATAGAACCAATCATCTTTAATAATGAAAACTTAAATTACCTATCGGATTAATTATGAGAATTATAACCTATTCATCAATAATCATATTTTCGCTCGTTAGTGCTCAAAACGGTATTATCTCTGGTTTCGTTAGCGATTCCTCATCTGGAGAAGCTTTAATCGGTGCAAATGTGATTGTACAAGAAACTGGAAAGGGAATGGCCACAGACCTTAATGGTTACTACGTAATCCAAGACATTACGCCTGGTAGCTATACAATTATGGTTTCCTATGTTGGTTTTTCAGTACGTAGAAGTTCTATTGATATTGCTCCTTCGCAATCAATAAAACTAGATATATCTCTAAAAGAAGAAGTTGTAGAATTAAACCAGGTTGAAGTAACAGCTGAAAAAATTCAGAGGAGGAATAATATTCAACCAAGTAAAATCAACCTTAGTCCAAGGATGATGAAATCTGCTCCCGCTCTTGCTGAGCCTGATTTATTCAGAACCATACAGGCACTACCTGGAGTACTAACCACTTCAGAATATAGCACTGGGTTAATAATAAGAGGAGGTAATACAGACCAGAACCTTATAATGCTTGATGGGATAACGGTATATAACCCATCACATCTCGGAGGTGTCTTTTCAAATTTCATAGTGGATGGTATTAAAGAGGCAGAGCTTATAAAAGGTGCTTACAACGCAGAATATGGTGGAAGGCTTTCAGCGGTATTGAATGTAATAAGCAGGGAAGGAAATAGAAAAGAATTTAAGGGTAAGGCGAATATTTCACTATTATCTGCACAAACAACCCTTGAAGGTCCTTTTTACAAGGGGGCTTGGGTCCTTAGTGGACGAAGAACATATTTTGATTTGGTGTTACCAAAGGTTTTACCTGAAGATGTTGCTTCAAGCATTCCTCCATATTATTTCTATGATGTTCAAGGTCATGTTTTCTCAGATTTAAGCCCAAAAGATAGACTTTCATTAAGCTATTATTCAGGAATTGACGATATCTTATTTGACACATTTGGTCTAGATGGCCGGTGGGGTAATAATACTATCAGCCTCCATTATAGAAGATTATTTAGCGAAAGACTTGTTGGGAATTTTCTCATTGCAAATAGTAAGTTTTTTACCCGATTTGGTTTAGGGGGAGACGGAGGTTTAGTAAGTGATAACCTAATTGATGATCAAACAATATCTGGAGATTTTTCATGGTTTAGATCTTCCGAATCAACAATCAAATTTGGAATTCAATACAAAATACTTGGTTTTGAATACATTAATAAATTCCAAGATTCAACCAATTTTGAAATTAAAACATCTCCAGTCGAAATGGGAACCTATGCAAAAACCAAATTTGATTTTGGTAACAGGTTAATTATTGAGCCAGGTGTAAGGGTAAACTATTATGATGTATTTCCTGACTCAATTTATCCAGATATAAGACTTGGCATAAAGTATTTACTAACAGATGACAGATATCTAAACATATCAATGGGTAATTACCATCAATTCATAAGTACCTTTCAGGATGATTTTAATCCGGCGATACTAGATAATTGGATAGCGGCTGATGAATCTGTTGCACCAGGAAAATCTACCCAATTAGTACTAGGATATGAGGAATATATTAATAAATATAAGATTCAAGTTGAAGGTTATTATAAGGAGTTAAAAAATCTTTTAACATATGAAGAGAAAAGGTCATCAACTGATGCTAATGTTTCTTCAGATATGCTATCTGATATACTTACTCCCTCCGATGGTTACGCATATGGTCTTGAACTATTTGCTCAAAAAATGACGGGCAATCTAAGTGGTTGGCTAGCATATACATTTTCAGTATCTAGAAAATCAATGCAAAGCATATTTAATGAAAGCGTTGAAGAATATTATACCAATTGGGATAGAACTCACGCATTTAGTTTTTTAGGTAACTACCAGGTCAATGATAAATGGGAACTGAATTGGAGGTGGGCTTTACAATCTGGGCAAGCGTATACACCAATTCTAGGTTATTATATCCAAAGATTTCCAGAAAGTCCTGAAGAGGTTTTTAGAACAATTCCTGGAACCAGAAATTCTGGTCGCTACGAACCATATAGTCGTATTGACCTTGGAGCAGTTTATCATGCGAAAATAGGTAAAACAAATGTTGATTTTTTCTTTCAAATAATCAATACGATGAATAGAAAAAACACATTCCGAAAGGTTTATAGCTTAGGAAATACTTACAACGGTATCGATGATGATGATGACTGGGATATAGAACTTCACGATGAAAATAACAATGGAAGAGCTGACCCTGGTGAAACAAATGTTGATGAGCCTGATGAAGGTCGCATCCGGGAAAGAAGTTTAAGTCTGTTCCCTATCATACCTACAATCGGTTTTACATGGGAGTTTTAGATATGAATCAGAAATTTTTACAAATAATAGTTTTATGTTCACTTCTATTTCAATCTTGCAGCTTTGAAGATAGTGAAAAATCATATGAAGAGCGCTTGGTGGTCTTTGGATCAATATCTGCAAATTTGCCAGTTATTGACACTGTTTTAGTTTCAAAAACTGCCGAAATAAATGAGGATATTAATGCTAGCCAATTATGGATAAATAATGCTGATGTTAAACTAATTGATGATTCAACTGGAAGCATATTAAGATACTACAATTTAGGATCAGGAAGATATTTCCCAATTACAGATACTTCAGGAATTCAAACTTATGATAAATACTTGAATTTTGTCATCAGGCCTGGATCAACTTATAAACTAGTGGTGATAAGTGAAATGGGAGATTCAGTTATTGCTACTACTACTGTCCCAACTGAAATGAATATGCGATCTGCTGATTTGGGTCAATATGTGTGCCCGGATGGTACAGTCTTACCTGTCGATAGCATAGATATAAAAAATCTTGAAAATCTTTCATTTGCAGAATTAATGCAACTTTATGCTAACCCAATAAATTATGTATCAGAAAATAATATTAACGTTGACTCGGTAGTGTACAGATTCGGTGAATGTTATACAAAAAGTTTTGCTAGTTATCCAATGTTTGGGGTCGATTTTGATTCAGAAAACTATGAAACTATAAAAATACTAACTTATGCACTTGAAGCTAATAAAATTGGCCTTGAGCCTCTTGATACATTGAGTTCAATTTTAGACCCTGATAGTGGTGGATTTTTTGATTACAATTTTAATGGAATTAGGGACAGTGTTTTAGTAAATCTAATATATGATACAACATTGGGCTTTAGGATATGGAAAGGGCAGTATCCAAGATTAACAAATAACATACCTTACAGAATTAATCCTTGGCAGTGGAACATTGAGGAGGCACCTACGCCAATAATGTGGCTTTATTTTGACTACTACGGTTTACAATTAATGACATTCAAAGCGACAAGTGAATCATATTTTAATTATTTTAGTGGTGACCCTGTAGGTCAAAACATATATCTACTCCCTGATTCTAATTTTGAAGATGGATTAGGTGTGTTTTATAGTTCGAATGAATATAGGTTTCTTTTAAATGTAGTAAGAGAATAAATATCAAAAGTAAACCCCCATATATGGGGGTTTCTTATGTAGCCCGTAGGAGAATCGAACTCCTGTTGCCAGGATGAAAACCTGGAGTCCTAACCACTAGACGAACGGGCCATGATTAATTTTTTCAAAAAATGTACTGACAAATTTATTGTTTAAAGAAAGCTTACATCAACTCATTTTTCTTAAGATTCAATTCTAATTATTTGCTTTATCTAATATGTCTAGTAATGAGCCATTTTGATGTAATTCCATAGTAATATCCGCACCCCCAACAAGGTCTCCATTAATAAATAATTGTGGAATGGTTGGCCAATTAGAATATTCGCTTAGTTTAACTCTAATCATAGGGTCTTCTAATACATTAATATCTTTATAATCTACACCATAGTGATTAAGTATTTGAACTACTGAGTTTGAAAATCCACACATAGGTGCTTCCTTTGTGCCTTTCATATAAAGGATTATTCTATTTTCTTTTATCTCATTCATGATTTTTTCTTTAAGTTCCATATTATTCCTATTTTTTGTTCTACCTAACTAGTTTTATTTCTTTATTGGGACAACTTTTACATTGATAGTGTTTAACGGTAATGAAATAAATTATACTCATCATTTTATGATTATATGTTTTTCTGATTCGATGAAGGTCACCACCACACTTAGAGCAGTTAATAAGTTTTGAATAACGTTCAATCGTCCTATCTCTCCATCGATTAATTATCAAGTAGAATACATATAGAATAAGTGTAATTCCTACAATATCAGAAACCTCAAATTGTTTAACTAGAAAAATAATGAAATCTCTCATCCAAACTGCAGCATCACCAATAATTGTAAGTGTTTTACTAATGAATATATAGATGTAATTTTTAATTTCTAAATCTTCTACTAGTAAAAAAATACCTAATGTAAATAATAAAATAACCCTAATCTCAAAATTATATTCCTTATAGAATGAAAATTGTTTTTCTTTTGGGATGACTTTTCGTTTTTGAGACATAACTGAGTATAAAAAAAAGACACAATAAAAAAAATGATTTCTTAATACATTTATAATAAGCTGAATTAATAATCTTAATATAAATTATTAAGCAAATTAATTTTTATTAATAATAAAATAGAAAAATGGATTACTTATGAAACTCATCTCCTGGAACGTTAATGGTATACGAGCAGCAGTAAAAAAAGGATTCTTAGATTTTCTAGAAACTGAACAGCCTGATATTTTATGCATACAAGAATCAAAAGCACATGAAGAACAACTATCCAGTGAAATTCTTGAAGATCATGGCTATCATACATATTGGCACTCAGGAATTAAAAAAGGTTATAGCGGAGTTGCTACTTTTTGTAAGGAAGAACCGTTGTTTATTCAAAAAGGACTTGGTATCAATAAATATGATAATGAGGGAAGGGTATTAATTACAGAGCACGAAAATTTTTTGTTATACAATATATATTTTCCAAATGGACAGAAAGATGATGTGAGATTAAAATACAAACTAGATTTTTATGATGATCTTTTGCCTTTAATTAATGAGCAGGTTGAGTCTGGAAATAATGTTATTGTAACAGGAGATTGGAATACTGCACATAAAGAAATTGACCTAGCAAGGCCAAAAGAAAACATAAACACTTCAGGATTTATGCAAATTGAAAGAGAAAAAATTGATGAATATATTTCTAAAGGTTGGGTTGACACTTTTAGAATATTCCATAATGAACCAAATAGATATTCTTGGTGGACATATCGATTTGGTGCAAGAGAACGAAATGTAGGATGGAGAATAGATTATTTTTTTATTAATGAAGATATGATTCAGTTTTGTATCGATGCTGATATTTATCACCATGTTTATGGTTCAGACCATTGTCCAGTTTCATTAGAACTTGATTTTTAATTTTCTCTAAAAGTTTTTAGATAATTTTAAAAAGCATACAATTATTAAATTAATAGATCGGGAATAATTTGGTCTGCAAATAGGAGCCCTTTGTTAGTGAAGGAATAGTTTTTTGCTTTACGTTCAATACAGTTTGGATATTTTTCCATTATTATTTCAAAATTTACTTTACACTTTTCTAGATGCGTGGTTGGCAAATTTTTTAGGTTTATTCCTTTTAGCATTCTCATCCCAAAACCAATTATTTCATTGGTTTTATCCATTGATGCTAATTTTTCTCTGGTGGATATTGGAGATTTACCCGCCATTATTAATTCCATATAAGTTTTTAAAGATCTTGCATTATTCCATCGAAAGATTCCATCAAATCCATGTGCTGATGGGCCAAAAGCTAGGTAAGGTTCTATATTCCAATAATGAAGATTATGCATACATTCAAACCTTTCCTTAGAAAAATTTGATATTTCATAGCCAGAATAACCATTCTTTAATAAAACTTCATGAGTTCTTGTGAACCAACTACCTATTTGACTATTCCTTGGCATCTTAATTTGACCTTCAGATATTAATGAAAATAATTCAGTCCCTTTTTCTGCAGTTAGTGTGTAAGCTGAAATATGTTCAGGGTCTAGATTGATAATACTTTTTAGGTCATCTTCCCACATCTTTTTAGTCTGTCCAGGGATTGAGTAAATCAAATCACAATTTACATTTTGAAAACCTGCCCATCTTATATTGTCGTATGTTTCAAAAATTTCATCTCTTCCATGCATTCTTGTTAAAAATTTTAATAATTCAGGTTGAAAAGATTGAACGCCCATTGATAATCTATTTATTCCCATTTGGTGAAATGCTTTTAATCTATCTTTAGGTGCCTCACCTGGATTTACTTCAATAGTTAATTCTTTTACTTGTGTTAGATTAAATTTTTTGTGCATACATGAAAGTATTTTTTCCATATGATTTTCTTTGATAAGACTAGGTGTGCCACCACCAATAAATATCGTATCAAAAATCCATTTTGAAGTATCAATAGAGCAATGCTCAATTTCATATGTTAATGCTTTAATAAAGTCAGGTATATCACTATTTTTATCAGAAATAGAATAGAAATCACAATACATGCATTTTACATTACAAAATGGGATATGAATGTAAATTCCAGCATAAATCATAGATAAATTTACTTTTTATTAAAACTATACTCTCGCAAAATCTTTTTGTATGAACTTTTCTTTTCTAGGTTGAAATTACATTATGAGATTAGACATTAAGTATGCTGATGGTGAGCAAGAGATTAAAGTTTGCTTTTCAATAAGAAAAAAAGTTTTCATTGAAGAACAAGGTATCCCAGAAAGCATTGAGCTTGACGATGGAAAAATTGATGCTACGAATATTTGTGCAATCATTAATAATGAATATGTAGGTACTGCAAGATACAGAGAAACATCTAAAGGCATGAAATTGGAGCGATTTGCAGTTCTCAAAGAATATAGAGGGTTAGGAGTAGGAAAGGGTTTGGTAAAATTTATTCTTGATGAATTAAAAGATCATAAAACAATTTATTTACATGCTCAAGAATCAGTTGCGAACTTTTATAGTTCTCTAGGATTTAAAAAAGTAAATGATAAATTTTTCGAAGCGGGTATACCACATTGGGAAATGATAAAAAATGAAATACAATGATAAAATAATAAATAGAATATTTCAATTCATTAAACCTGAGTGGTTTTTTATGATTTTATCATTATTCAATGGATTGGTTTTTGTCATCTTTAATAGCATATCTATTTGGTTAACTGCCTCTTTGGTAAATAATGTTTTAGTTGAGTTTGATCAACTAATTGTGATTCAGGAAACATTATTGGCGAAGGAGTCACCAACAATTAATGAAAGACTTAAGATTATTGTTAATAATTTTATATTGCGCGATTCAAATATCAAAACTTTGGAGGTTTTATGTATTTCAATTATCATAATCTTCATACTAAAAAATATTTTCCTTTATTTAAAAAATTTATCAATGTCATTTGTGCAACTTAGGATTGTTACCCAATTAAGAAATCGTCTTTATGCTCATTTACAAATCCTTCCATTATCGTTTTTTCAACGGAAAAAATCAGGCGATTTATCTTCAGTTCTAATGTATGATGTAAACACCTTAAATAAATCAATCGGGACAACTTTTCAAAAAATCATTGTTGAACCCATAAATATATTGGCTTTTGCAATATTATTAACTATCATAAGTTGGAAATTGATGATAATTGCACTTTTAATCATACCGTTTTCCCAAATAGTCATGCAAGGAATTGGTCAAAGTATTAGAAGAAAAGCAAGGAGAAATACAAAACAAATTGGGGGTATCCTTAGTATTATTACCGAAAATTTATCCTCGATGAGAATTATCAAATCTTTTGCTGTCCAAAACCAGGAGATAAACCGTTTTAATAAAGAATCTTGGAAGTATTTTTCGCTTTTGTTCAGGTCATCAAAATTGCGTCTTATATCTTCACCAATCATTGAAATGATTGGTGTTTCTATGGCAGTATTACTTCTTTGGCTAGGAGGGTCAAAAGTAATTGTTGGTTCTTCACTCTCATCTGAGGATTTTCTTAGATTTATGTTTCTATTATTTTCAATGCTTGGGCCTATCCGATCCTTAAGTAATGTGCATATAATTTTACAAAATGGTTTTGCTTCAGCTGAGCGTGTATTTGATGTTTTAGATCAAAAGACAGAAATTGTTGATGATGGGAAGTATGACATAAAACAGATAACAAAAAAATTAAGATTTGATAATGTTGGATTTAATTATGAAAAAAATTCCTTTAATTTATCAAATCTTTCATTTGATGTATTAAAAGGTCAAACGGTTGCAATTGTTGGAGCAAGTGGTGCAGGAAAATCCACAATTGCTGATTTAATTCCAAGATTTTTTGATGTTGTAAGCGGAAAAATTTTAATCGATGGCAAAAATATTAGACAATATAAAATTGATTCTTTAAGACGCATGATGGGTATTGTTAGTCAAGAAACAATATTAATGAATGCGACGATAAGTGAGAATATTGCATATGGTGCCGATGAAATTAATGAGCAACGTCTAATTCAAGCAGCGGAGGGTTCAAATGCTATGGAATTTATTAGAGGTTTTGAAGATGGTTTTAATTGTGTTATTGGTGAGAATGGAATAAAACTTTCAGGTGGGCAAAAACAACGTATCGCTATCGCAAGAGCAATATATAAAAATCCATCACTTCTACTTTTAGATGAAGCAACCTCCTCCCTTGATTCAAAGTCCGAGCATTTGGTTCAAAGTGCCTTAGATAATCTAATGGAAAAAAGAACTGTACTTGTCATAGCACATCGTTTGTCAACAGTAAAAAACGCCGATAATATAATTGTACTACATGAAGGGAAGCTTGTTGAGTCTGGCACGCACAATGAACTTTATGCTAAAAAAGGGTATTACCATCAATTATATGATATTCAATTTGATAATTAAAACATCAAATTATCGATAACTATCTAAATTATTTATTTCAATGAAAAAACAATATACAATCCTTTTTGATAGCTATCATTTATATCATTTACCTCAATTTGAACCTTTAATTGAACTTTTATCAAGGGATGAAAGATTTGTTATCTATCATTCCACCTCAAGAAACATTGATAAATATGAATATGAATTATGTAAAAAAGTGTTGATTAATCAACCTGGTAAATTCATTTTTGGAAGAACTGAAGAGGAGCGGAAAAGAAAAATAAAAGACCTTGATTTAGATGTATTTATTTGTGGTTGGTCCAGATATGACATTGAAAATTTTGTCAATAAGAAAACTTTAGTAGGAATGGTATATCATGGAATTGGAATTAAACCTTCCTATTGGCGGGATAACCACAAAAGGCTTGATGTACGATTTGTCGAGGGTCCTTACAGAATCCAACAACTAAAGGAAAATGGTGTTAAAACTGATTTATCTTTAACTGGATTTATGAAGTTAGATTATCTTTTTCAAAAAAATAAAATTGATTCTGATGGCATATATGAAAAATATGGTTTAGATAAAAACAAAAAAACGATTTTATTCGCTCCTACTTTTTATCCTAGTTCTTTTGAATTAATTGGAACCAGACTTGGATTATATACGAAAGATTACAATGTCCTTATTAAGCCTCATCTTTGGACAATGTTTATGAATAATTTTTCTGGTGGCGTGAATCTTAAAAAACAGAGGGATTTATTTTTTCGGGTTGCAGATCTTTTTGACCATATTCATCTGATTCAACCTGATACATATAATATTACTCCTTTTTATAAAGTATCTGATTTATTGATAACTGAAGCCAGCAGCACTATTTATGAGATGTTATCATTAGATAAACCAGTAATAGTTAACCGTTTTTTTAAACTGAAACTATCTCATAAATTGTTTAGAAAAAGGTTGTACAGATCGCGATTGAATAGCAAAATGGAAAGTGATGTATCAGAATTTTGCTTTGAGGCAAACAAACCAGAAGAATTACCAAATATGATTGAAGTTGCATTGAAAAATTCAAAAATAAAACTTTCTGCAATGAAAGAGTACAAAGAAAAAATGTTGTATAAGTTAGATGGAAAAGCCTCATATAGAGCTAGAAATGAGATAGTGAAAAGGTTAAAATGAAAAAAGTCTTATTTGAAACTCATCATCTTTATTATTGGCCTAACTTTCTACCAATTGTTCAAGAATTGAAAAGAAGAAATCAGTATGATATTCACGTTTCAATTCCAAAACGTTCATCATGTTTTGAACAAAACATATTGATGAAGGTGTGTAATGATATTGATATTAGATTTATTACTGCAAATAGCGAAGTTCAACGCATAAAAAATATTTTTTCCGAAAAATATGATATTATTATCGTTGGCAATATTGGGAAATTAAATAAAATTGTAAGAAAAGGTACAAAAGCTATAATGGTATATCATGGTATAGGTTTAAAACAATCCTATTATAACGATATGCATGACAGAATAGATCTTAGAGCAGTTGAATCAGTTTCAAGATACAATAAATTAAAAAATACAGGTTGCGATAATTTAGTTCTCACTGGCTTTACAAAACTTGATAGATTGTTTACCATCCCTGATGGTAAAATTGAAAAAAAGAAAAATATGATTAACCTTGATCAATCAAAAAAAACAATATTGTACGCCCCAAGTTACTATCCAACATCCATTGAAAAGGTATGTCCTCTATTACCTGATTTAAATAATGATTTCAATATTATAATCAAACTCCACGGTTTTAGTTGGGAAAAGAAAAAATATTACTATCAAAATGCTCTTTGTAATGAGTTAGATAAAGCAAATGAAAATATTCATCTACTAAAAAATTATGACTATGATATTATTCCATACTATAAAATGTCAGATATGCTATTAACTGATTTGTCATCAACAATGTTTGAATATTTGCCAATTAATAAACCAATTATTCAGGTACAATGTTATACTTTAAAATTTATGCATAAGATATTTAAAAATCGTTTTTTTAGAAAAATTGATTATCAAAGAATGCTTAATGTAAACTTCACATACCATATAAAAGATCCATCAGAGCTATTGAGCCGAGTTTATTACGCTATTGATAATATTGATGAAATGTCATCTCAAAGAATAAATGCCACTGAACATTATTTATATAAATTAGATGGCAAAGCTTCCTCTCGCTTGATAGATGCTTTTGAAGACTGATTTGGGATATCTATCAAGTACCAAATATTAAAATAAAATTAAAGTGAAGCTATTATTTTTTGTTACAAAATCCTATTCTCTATCAATTTTAAAGCCTATTGATTCTTATTGCAAAACTCTAAATGATTTAGAAACTGCTTGGTTTATAGTAGGAAAAATAAAAAATAATATCAAAGGAACTGTAATCCGAGAATCGAAACAAGTATTTGATTTTAATCCAGATGCAATCATAGTTCCTGGTAATGTTGTTCCAGATTTTTGGCCTGGTCTAAAAGTTCAAATTTTCCATGGATTATGCGAAGAAAAAAAAGGACATTACAAAATAACAGGTTTTTTTGACCTCTATTGTACTCCTGGACCATTGATTACAGAAAAATTTGAAAAAATTAAAAAAGAAAAAAATACATTTTTAGTAAAGGAAACAGGTTGGCCAAAATTAGATGATTGTGTCAATTTTAAATCTATTTCTGATCAAAAAACATTCTTTAGTTTAGATTCAGACACTAAAGTGATTTTATATGCGCCGACTTTTTCTCCAAAGTATAGATCTTCTGGAGATTTGTTCGAGCCAATAAAAAAAACTCAAGACTTTGGCTACCATTGGGTAGTAAAATTTCATGAGCTGGAAAAGAAAGAAATAATAAGAAAATATAAAGAATTGATTTCATCTAAATTCACCATCATTGAAGATAATAACATTTTACTATGGTTGAATGCCGCAGATCTATTGATTACTGATACATCATCTGTTGCTTATGAATTTCTAATATTTGATAGACCAATAATTACATATAATACAACCACTAGATTTGAAAAAGGCATTAACATTACTGACCCTGATGATTTGACGGGTGCAATTACAAGATCTTTTAATGATCCAGAGGAATATTCTGAATCTAGACAAGAAATTTTGAATGATATACATCCATATTTAGATGGTAAGTCATCAGAACGTTTAATTCAGTCTATAAACGAAACAATTGATAATGGTGAGTGTTTAAAGCTTAAGAAAAAGTCTTTGAACTGGTTTAGAAAGTGGAAAATAAGAAGGTTAATATCCTGAAAGTATGGAAAGTGAAGTTAACCATTAAAATAAATAATTGAATGGAGCTTATTTTATATCATAGGAATTTTACACCTTATTGAAAAAGAAATTAGAAACAAATATTGGTGTTGTTAGTTATGCAATTATGTAACTTTATTTTAGAATGAAAGCGTTAATACTTGCCGCAGGTGTTTCAAGAAGGTTGTACCCTTATACTTACAGTCTGCCCAAATGCCTTTTGGAGGTAGAGGGAAAACCAATCATTCATTATCAACTAGAAGCCTTGAATGAACTTGGTATAAATGAGATTACAATAATTGTAGGTTATTATCGTGAAACTTTAATATCAAATCTAAAAAAAAATTTTCCCGATTTGAATTTTAAATTTTTGATTAATCACCACTACTTTGAAACAAACACGGCGTATTCTATTTATGTTGGTAAAGCTGAACTTAATTCAAATCATATATTAATGAATGCTGATGTTATTTACCCTAGAGAATTATTAAAAAAAATATTTTACTCTGAATATGAAAATGCTCTTGCAATTGATATAAAACCATGTGGGCGTGAGGAGGTCAAAGTTATTGATGGTAGTGAGCATAGGATTGTCGCAATAGGAAAAGAACTAATTGAAAAGAACTGCTTAGGTGAATTTATAGGTGTAGCAAAATTGTCAAAAAATTTTGTGATAAACTTTTTGAAATCAATTGAGCAGCTTATTAAAGCTGGTGGGAAAAATGATTATTTTGAAGCTGCCATTCAGCCTTTATTGAATGAATTTAGAGTAAATTATGTTGATGTTTCTGAATTCAATTGTCTTGAGATAGATTTTATTGAAGACTTAAAATTGGCAAGAGAATTATTTAAAGAGAAATAAATCAACATTTGATTACTATATAACCGACTCCATATTTTGTTTTGTTGATAGAAAAATATGTAATTTTTGTAATTAAATTTTTGAGGAAAACAATATTCTAAGGCTTATGAAATGGATTTATTAAAAAATGAATTAAAAAGACAAATTCCTGAAACACAAGATGATATTAAAAAACTGATTCAAGAAAAAGGTAATCAAAAAATTAGTGATGTAAATGTTGCTCAGGCATTTTCTGGCATGCGAGGTGTTAAAGCCTTTGTATGTGACACATCATCAGTTTCAGCTGAAAAAGGATTAATAATTAGAGGTAAACCTCTTTTAGATATCATAAATATACTTCCTGAGGAAGTCTTCTTTCTGCTTTTGACGGGAAGATTACCTAACAAAAATGAATTGAAAGATTTACAAAGTGATTTTTGCCAAGATTTTATGGTTCCAGAATATGTTTGGGATATTTTAAAGGCGATGCCACAAGATTCCCATCCAATGACGATGTTTAATACAGCAATACTATCTATGCAAGGTGAAAGTGTTTTTAGAAAACGATATGATGAAGGAATGCCAAAAAATGAATATTGGGAGGCAATTCTTGAAGATGGTATCCAATTATTGGCAAAATTACCATCTCTTGGTGCTGGCATCTATAGAATGAGATTTAATAAAGGAGAGATGATTTTACCTGATTCTAATAAAGATTGGGCAGGTAACTTTGTGCATATGACAGGATTATCAGACCAAAACGGAGATTTCCATAAGCTTATGCAATTATATTTTATGCTACATTGTGATCATGAAGGTGGGAATGTTAGTGCATTTGCCTCTCATACTGTAGCATCTGCATTATCAGATCCCTATTACGCTGTTTCTGCAGGTTTAAATGGCTTAGCAGGTCCCTTACACGGTCTTGCAAATCAGGAGTGTTTAAAATTTGTTTTGAATATTAGAGATGAATTTAATGGTCTTCCAACAGAAAAGGAGCTGAGTGAATATTGCTGGAATCGACTAAATAATGGTAGAGTTATTCCTGGCTATGGTCATGCCGTTCTGAGATGTCCAGATCCTAGGTTTACAGCTTTTATAAATTTTGGGCAAAAACATATAAAAAATGATGATGTATTTGGAATCGTTGATCTATTGTTTGATGTTGTACCTGGTGTATTAAAAGAGCATGGTAAGGCCAAAAATCCTTGGCCAAATGTAGATGCTGCGTCAGGCTCCTTATTATACTATTATGGGTTGAAGGAATTCAATTTTTACACGGTGCTTTTTAGTATTTCTCGTACAATGGGTATGATTTCACAGATGGTGTGGGAGCGAGCTCTAGGAATTCCCATTACAAGACCAAAATCCATAACATCTGATTGGATAAAAAGTAACATAAGATGAAAAACATTTATCTTTTCTGTTATCTTATCTTACTTTTTCACAATATTATTAATGGAAGTGAAGTGTTTCAATCAATAAGGGTATATTCCCCAACAAACCAAATAATTCAGACAATAGGACAGTTAGGAATACCCCTTGACCACATAAATGGCAAAAAAGACGTGTTTATTGATCTTGTAGTTACAACTGATCAAACAATTGAATTGTTATCGAGAGATATAGCTTTAGATATTTTAGTTGAAGATTTAACAATGCATTATAAATCTAGAAATCAATATGGAATTGATCGTGATTTTCCACTTGGATCTATGCAAGGTAACTATACTTTTGATGAGTTAAATAATAGATTTGATGAACTTCATATGTTATACCCTGAAATTATCTCAAACCGAATCATAATTGGGCAAACAATTGAGGAGCGGGATATATGGGCATTCAAAGTATCTGATAATCCGAATGTTGAAGAAGACGAGCCAGCAGTATTGTTTACTGCACTTACCCATGCTAGAGAGCCTGTTGGAATGATGAGTTTATTTTATTTTGTTCAAAAATTAGCTGAAGAATATGAGACTGATGCAGAGCTAGAATATTTAATAAACAATCGTGAAATGTGGTTTATTCCTGTAGTTAATCCAGATGGTTATGTTTATAATGAAGAGATAGAACCTGATGGTGGAGGTATGCATAGAAAAAATAGATTAGATACTAATTGTGGAGATGGTACTGGTCGTGGTGTTGATCTAAATAGAAATTATGGATATGGCTGGGGTTCGGATAACACTGGTTCATCACCAAATCCATGTTCTGCCACATATAGGGGTGAATCTTCTTTTTCTGAGTTAGAAACACAAGTAGTACGTGATTTTATTATTGAGTATGATTTTATGAATGTCTTGCATTATCATACTTTTTCAAATATTTACATCCATCCTTGGGGAGATGGATCATTGCCAGAAGAGCCTGATTTAACTACTTTGAGAGAGATTGGTGAAGAAATGGCAAGATATAATGGTTATGTAGTTGGGACCGGTTTATCAACTATTGGTTATACTGTAAACGGTGATGCCGTTGATTGGACATTTGGAGATCAAAATATCATATCCTATGTACCGGAAGTGGGTTCTCCATCCCAAGGTTTTTGGCCGTCTGAAGATGAAATTGTTGATTTATGCTCTAATCAGTTTTACCCAAATAAAATATTTTCTTTTGTTTCTGGGCCAGATATTATAGTGCACTCCTATCAATTTTCAGAAGAAGATATTTTACCAGGAGATTCAGTTGAAATTGAGATTGTAATTCAAAATAGAGGCTTGCAAAATTCAAATGGGGATATAGACGTTAGTTTAAATGCATTAAATGATATAATAGGAATTAATATTGATTCTTATGAAATGAGTGAAATTGATGCAAGAGACCAAGATGAGTTCTCTATTACTATCAGTGTTTCTGAGAATGCAGATTATGGTAGCCACTCCGGGATAGTTATTTCATTACAAAATGATTTTTCTTACTCAAGAACAGACACTATAAATTTTGTAATCGGTCAAAGAGAAATGTTTTTTTTTGATGGATTCGAAAATGGTTTAGTTAACTGGTCAGTTAATGGTGATTGGGGTTTGACAGATGATGCTCCCACTGACTCACTGGCTCTAACTGATAGTCCTAATGGGGATTACCAAGAAGCTTTTGAGTCAATCGCTGAACTAACCTATGAAATAAATTTTAATTATATTTTATATCCAGTCATTGAGTATAAAGCTAAATGGGAAATAGAAGAAGGTTGGGATTTTGTTCGATTTCAGGCATATGTGTTAGATTCTGGATGGGTTAGTCTAGAAGGAAATTACACGGGCTTAGGGTCTGGGCAACCAGCACAACCTTTTGGGCAACATGGCTATGATGGTAATCAAGAAAATTGGATTGAAGAAACCATTTATATTGACCAACTTATCGGTGAAACCATAACTGGGTTTCGTTTTATTCAAACATCAGATAATTTTGTTGAAGGTGATGGGTTTACATTTGACGACTTTTCAATCTCGGGTTTTGCCATTGGTCTAATGGGTGATTTTAACCAAGATCTTCATGTTGACATTTATGATTTGCTTGCAATTGTGGATATTATTTTTCTTGGTAATGAGCCAACTGAATCTCAATTATTTTTTTGCGATATTGATAGAAGTGGACAAATAGATGTTATGGATTTAATTGGTATCTCAAATATTATATTAGGTATCGAATGGTAAGATTACTACTTCTTTTTACAATATTTCATAACATTATATTTTCTGAAAAATACGACCCTGGTCAGATAAAATACGGTAAAAGAGGAGAAAAATACAGATTATGGATTTTCTTTAAGGATAAAAATGAATCCATCCCCATTACTCTTAATAAAAAGGCTGTCGAAAGAAGAAATAAAAACGGTTTTCTATTAGAAGAAAGTTGGTATGATTTATCAGTTTCTAATTTATATAAAGAGCAAATATCATCAATTGGAATAGATATTATCAATGAGAGCCGCTGGCTTAATGCGGTATCTGTACTTTGTTCATTTAATGATTTAAAAGATTTAACAAAATTTGAATTTGTCGATTCTATTAGACCAGTAATTGGATATAAAAAAAACTATTATGATCAATATAATGAAAATAATTCAAACACAGTTCACGTTGATTATGGATATGCCCAAGAACAGATAGAACAAATAAATGTGCATTTAATACACGAGCTGGGTTTTACAGGACAGGGTGTTAGAATACTAGTGATGGATACTGGCTTTGACCTTGGCCATAATGCTTTCAATAGTATTAATGTTATAGCTCAGTGGGATTTCATAAACGATGATAATCAAACTGCAAATGAGAATGATCAAGAGGAAACAGCTAGTCAAGATTTTCACGGTACTGCAGTATTATCAACAATTGCTGCAAGCTCACCTGGTGAACTTATGGGTGTTGCATATGATGCTGAGTTTCTTTTAGCTAAAACTGAAGATGTAACACAGGAAATACAACAGGAAGAAGATAATTATGTTGCTGGTTTGGAATGGGGAGAAGAGAACGGTGCTGATGTTGTATCAACTTCTCTGGGGTATTTAGATTGGTATGAATATTCTGACCTTGATGGTAATACAGCGGTTACTACCATTGCTGTAGATATAGCAGTGGGGCTTGGTATTGTTTGTGTGACTGCAGCTGGGAATTCAGGGAATGATGATTGGTATTATATTATTGCACCAGCTGATGCTGATTCTGTCATAGCGGTAGGTGCTGTTTCAGAAAGTGGAGAAATTGCTAGTTTTAGTTCTCACGGACCAACTGCTGATGGGCGAATAAAACCTGAGGTATGTGCTAGAGGAAGGCAAACATGGTGTGTTAACCCAAATAGTACAACGAGTTATACACAGCTTAGTGGTACTTCACTTTCTTGCCCTCTTGTTGCAGGAGCTGCAGCATTAATATTACAAGCAAGGCCAAATTGGTCTGCAATGGAAGTCAGAGAATCTATTATGATGACTGCTTCTATGGCAGACAGTGCAAATAATACTTATGGTTATGGAATTGTAAATACATTAGATGCGCTGTCTTATTTTACTGAATCAAACATAGGCTATGAATATAACACCCAACCCGTAGAATTTAACCTAATGAGGACATATCCAAATCCATTTAATCCTATAATCAATATTCAAGTAATGGCTAAAGCGAGTAGAAAATTGAAAATTGATATTTTTTCATATAATGGTAGCCACATTGAAACCATTTACCAAAACAAGATAGAAAAAGGTTCGATTCATTTAATGTGGGAACCAGCCTCTCTTCCAAGTGGTATATACTTTATCAGATTAAATGATGGAATATCCCAAACACTCAAAAAAATAACATACTTAAAATAATTTTGGCTTAAAAATGTAATGCTTGCCTAAGCAACTTATTTCTTAGAAATTCGGTGTTACCCATTTATCAAGTTTATGAAAGTATTCTTAAAAAGTGTAATTATCATCTATTTTAGTGTTAGCGTAATAAATGCTGATACTATAAATATTGATGAGAAGTTGGTGACAACCGATATTGATCTTACTATAAATGATGGGCAGGGTTCACTGCTTTTAACTTGGGAAGTTCCCGATTCAGTAATGAGTAAGGAAGTCTATATCTATGTAAAAGAATTTGGGCAAAAAGAGTTCCAGTTATTATCAACCATTAGTGCTAACAATTCAAAATTTCTTTATTCTAACTGCATACCAGATACCCGGTATTTTTTTAAGATTAAGATAATCGACGTTAACGAATCAGTATACTTTAGTGACATAATCACACCACATTTTGGGACATGTTTGCCCTATTCTGGGATAATAAATTATGATACAAGCCATATAAGTGTTGCTGATATATTATATGCAGAATTAATGAGAAAATTGGAAAATCAAGATATTGATATAGATTTTGAGTCCATTTTTGATTTGATAGATTCAGATCTCTCCTCACGCCACAACTGGATAGAAACTTTTCCCTTGGTTTTTTTTAACTCCATCACTCCGGTAATACCTTTAATAAATGATATAATGCTGGAATCAAATATTTTTGAAAACATTATAAATACTGGTAGCTATTACAGTAACCAATTATACCTTAGCCCAACAGAGTGGGAGAGAGAATTAAATTTTGAGATTGATAGAGTTAAACAAAATTGGAAATTGCTTTATGCGGAATTTCCTTTCGCTCAAGATTTATTCCAAACTATTGAGCCAATTAGGATAATAGGCGCAAGACGTGGGATTGAAAAAAACATAACATTGGATTTATTTGTTTTTCATCCAGAACAATTAGACCTTAGTGAATTATTTCTTTTATTTGAAGATGAATACATAGACCTCCAAAATTTTATAATACTAGATTCAAATTCGTTTTCTATCATTGTCCCCGATTATTGGAATTATGTTGATATCATAATGGATGATATTTTCATTCAGCATTGTCCTTTAATGGTTGATTCATTGATAACATATACCCTTAATGGTGACATTATACCTTTCGATGTGCATAATCCTGTGAAAGTTGAAAATGAAAAAACTGAACTATGGCTGAATGAGATAACATGGAATTCGCACAAACGAAATATAAATGTTGAACTTGCTGCAAAATCAAGTTTACAATTTGATTATTTTATTTCTTTTAATGATAGTGTTATTTGGAATTTTGATCCATTGATTGAATTTAAAGTGAATTATTTTGACTCTTCTTTTACGCTTTCGCCTGAATTAGATTTTCCAACTATCTTGTCCTTAAACTCAATGAGTTATGAGGGAAATCAAAGAACACTTGAATATATAGTTTTAGATTCAATCCCATTTGCAATTAGCCGTATGCCAGATGGTGGAGACTGGCACTATTCTGAAGCACAAACAAGTGGATTATCAAATAATACTATTTTTGATGATTATTCTAAATCAATGGTACCGGAGTTATTTGTCCTTTATCAAAATTATCCAAACCCATTTAATGGACAAACAAAGATTTCATTTGATTTAATTGAAAATGCAATTATCAGCTTATTTGTCTCTGATGCTACTGGACGTATTTATGATAAATTACTAGATTCTGAATATGTTAATTCAGGAACTTATAGTTATCTTTGGAATGGAGAAGGGCACTCAACTGGGATATATTTTGTCACATTACAAGCCCAAGTTAATGAAATCCCACCAACCGTTATTAGTCGAAAAATGCTTTACTTGAAATAGGTATTATATTTAACCCTTTTAGTTTTTAATGTCTAAGAGTTTTATGTATTTTCATATAATATGATTTTTCGTAATCCTAGGCTTCAATACCTTTTTATTATCATTTGGTGTGTTGGATGCACCTCACATCCACCAGTGTTGCCGCAAATGCCTGTAAAAGGAGAGACCAATACAGGTTTTACCATTTCCATAGAAAATATCCTACCTGTTCTTTGGTTCAGACGCGGTTTAGATAGATATACTGATATTGGACTAAAATTTGGACTTCCGCTCTCAGGAACAGGAATCGATATTAATAGAGTCCTTAGAAAAAGGGATAGAAAATGGGATGTACTAAATATAGCATACAGTATTTCTGCAAACTCTAGTCTTGATTTTACATATTATATGTTTAAAGGAGGTTTGCGAAATGGCAAGCCAAGTCCATTTAATGTTGGTTGGACTGGAGTTAGATGCATGATTGTTCCAGATGGCAGATATGATAGAACTGGTCCAGGCGATAATCAAAGTATACGATTTGGTTTCTTGCTAGGAAAAAGATTAAACTATAGATGGGGGTTTGAATTTGGATACTTTCATGATTTCAGATCCGGTCTTAATCCAGAAAACAAAGATTATCCCCACAAAGATTCTAATATTGGATGGCCGACTCAATATTCTACTGCGGTTGGTTTATCAACACAATTATTTATGTATTTAGGGAAATCGGAAAAAAAGAAAAAGTAAATTTCAATGGATGATTTTGACATTCGATCCGCCTTGATAAATAAAGATTTAAATATATGTAGCAGTGCCATTTCTTCAAAATTAACGGGTCAGTCTTTAATTGATTTTATTTATGAACTTATATACGCAAGTGCAAAGGTATCTTACACCGGTGATCCAACTTTGCATCCTATCTGTATTGTTAACTCAATAAAAAATTTCATTGGAGATGATAAAAGGAATCCTTCTAAAACATTATTAGAATTTGCAATTCGTTATTTATTTGAATTTGAATTTCGATATAATGATCAAGATAGTTTAATTGAGGTGCAAAAAAGGGGATTAGGTCAAAGCATTTTTGTGAGTGATCTTGAAGAATTATGTCAAACTGGTGACTGGGAAAAGGCAGAAAATGTTATGGCCCAAACATTTATTGCATCGGATAAATCAAGAGCAACATTGGATGCACTTGTAGAACTAGCACTGCAAAACTCATTTGATTGCGCTTCTTTCATTAACCATCTTTTGAGAGGATATCAATTTCAAGAAAAAAGAGAAGATAATTGGATATTCATTAAATGTATTTTTGAACAAATTAAAAAAATTCAATTAGAATCTCCGCATGCTTCAGTGAACATTAGTCCTAATCAAATCAAAAGGGGAATAATTAAAACTGGAGATATTGTCCTATTTGCTGCTATGAACCGAATATGGGAAGGGGAATATGTAAGGATTAGGGGATATAAGCGTGAATTAAGTTACTGGCTTGGTGAAATAAAATTTAGTGGATTAGAGGAAGTAAAATTATTAGATAATCATTTTTTGAACGATAGTAATAAATTATCATTTATTGAATTAGCTGAAAAAATAATTAATAAAAAAGAAACAAAGAGCGTTATAGCAACAGATTTATTAACTTTAGAAGCTGTTCGTTCAATTAGTGCTAGTATTGAAAGACATGAAATTGATTACATAGGCTCAAGATTTAACTATCTTTTAAATTAATGAGAATTGGAGAATTTGAACTATTTAGTATTGAAACCTCAGAATTTGGTTTGGATGGAGGTGCAATGTTTGGGATTATTCCGAAACCCATATGGGAAAAACACAGCCCTGCAGATGATGCTAATCGAATAAGTATGGTAACTAGATCATTATTACTTTCAAATGAAAATAGAAACATTCTTGTAGACACTGGTAATGGAACTAAATGGGAGGAGAAGTATAAAAATATTTATAAAATTGATACTAGAAAGTACAGTATTGAAAATTCATTAAATAAATATGGCTTTTTTCCAGAGGATATTACTGATGTAATATGTACCCATTTACATTTTGATCACATTGGAGGTAATACAAAATACGAATCAGGCAAAATAGTACCAACCTTTCCAAATGCAAAGTATTGGGTCACAAAAGAAAATTGGGAGCTTGCGAACCATCCAAGCCAAAAAGATGCAGGAAGTTTCATCGAAAATGATTGGAAAGTATTAGCAGAGAATTCTATGGTGGAGGTTGTGGATGGAAAAGAATCTTTCATTAAGGGTATTGATACGCATTTGACCTATGGTCATACTCCAGGTTTGCTCCATCCGGTCATATCTGATGGGGAAAAAAAATTATTTTTTGGAGCAGATATTTTCCCACTTTCATCTCATGTTGCAGTACCTTGGGTTATGGCATATGATGTCCAACCATTAAAAACAATAGATGAAAAACAAAAACTGTTACCAAAGATGGAATACGAAAAATGGATATTATTTTTTGAACATGACCCAAATATGCAAGCTTGTACAGTGCATAAAAATGGAAAACATTTTCAGGTAAAAAATGAGGTAAAGATTAGTGAATGAAGAAGAGAAAAAAGAAAAATTATTTGAAGATGGTATCAAATTCTTTAAATCAAAAGAATATTTTGAGGCTCATGAATCTTGGGAAGATTTATGGTCAGATTATTATTTAGAAGACAAGAAATTTATTCAGGGTTTAATTCAATTATCTGTTAGTTTTGTTCATATGGGGAATGGGAATTTAATTGGTGCGAAAAGTTTATTAAATAAGGCTAATGATAAATTTCAATTATACAATGGCATTCAACGTGGAATAAATATTAAAAAATTATTAGGTCAAATAAAAATCATTGCACAGGCATATGATGATCTTAATAATCCAACTGATTTTGATTGGGAATTGGTACCTAATTTGGAGTGAAAATGATTGAAGTAATACTTTTTGTCAAAGATTTTGAGCTAGCTTCAAAATTATCTGCAGCATGTATTGATATCGATCGTCATATTGAATTCACTGATGAAAACACTGATCCGAATGATTTTAGTAAAAATACAAAAATGTCAATTATTGATTTAGATGAGAAGGTTTTTGCATCTGTTGGCCTGATTTCAGAGCTACGTAGAAAAGGATTGAAAATAATTGGGACTATGAATATTGTGAATAATAAAGATGCATTAAAATTTCGATCTGCTGGATGCGATGTAATTATTTCAAGAGCAAGCCTTGTTAAAAATATCCCAACCCTAGTGTCCGAGTTAATCGCATGAAACAATTAAATTTGATAAATAAAATGGATATTGCTTTATTAAAGATATTCTAACCTTTACAAATAAAATACAACTTGGATATTATTTTTTTACAAATAATCAAATTTATTTAATGGTTTTAATAAAATCACATATCTAGTTTAAATTATACAAAGACTAAGAGTTGAATATTTAAAATATCATAATAATTATCATCATCTGGTATGCTTTTATGATGACGTATTTAGATAAATGTGTATCAATGATATCTCTATAAAATAAATATGGCTAATCCTATACTAACAAAGAAATATCACTTTTGTGCTTCACACAAATATGGGAATGAGTATTGGAATCAAGAACAAAATCTTAAAGTTTTTGGTAAGGATTATAATAACCATGGTCACAACTATGTTTTAGAAGTATCGGTTACTGGACCAGTGAATTCTGATACTGGCTGGTTAGTTGATTTACCACATCTTAATCAAATTGTAAAATCAAATGTTATCAATATTTTAGATCATTCCCAAATTGAACAAGATATTGAATGGTTCAAAGACAAACAACCCTCATCGGAAATGCTTGTAATTTGGATATGGGACCAAATCGTTAAAGATTTTAAAAAAGCAAAACTACACAAAATCAGACTTGTTGAAACACCCACAATTCAAACTGATTATTATGGTCCGACTAGCCAATGAAATTTAAAGATCAATTCTATATCATTCTTTCTGGAATATTTATTGCTTCATTAGTTACCTGTAATCTCATAGCAAATAAATTTGTTACTGTAGATCTTGGATTTAAAGTTTTCATAGTATCTGCTGGTATTTTACCTTACCCATTAACATTTTTAGTTACTGATTTGATTTCTGAATTATATGGGCAAAAAAAAGCAAATCTTGTAGTTTTTTCTGGGTTCATTGCTTCTATGTTTGTTTTAATATTTTTGTGGCTTGGTTCACAATTTGAAGCCATTCCAGAATCTATTGTAAATGATTCTATCTATAATTCTGTTTTTCAAAACGCTTGGAGGTTGATAGCTGCATCAATGGTTGCGTACTTGTTTGCTCAGTTCATAGATGTTAGAATATTTCATTTTTGGAAAAAGCTTACGAATGGGAAACATCTTTGGTTAAGGAATAATGGTTCAACCATTGCATCGCAACTTGTAGACACCACTCTTGTAATTTGTATACTTTTCATCGGAGTTTGGGATTCTAGTCAACTAGTTTCGGCAATAATAGATGGTTGGTTATTTAAAATGTTGATGGCCTTTATCGATACGCCAATCATCTATGGGATTATACATCTTCTTAAGGGGAAAATTGATATCGCGATTGTTGAGGAGTGATGAAATGGAAGAAAAAATTGCAAAAATAACAAAACAGTTGTTAAAAGAAATTGGTGAGAATCCTGAAAGGGAAGGTCTTCTAAAAACTCCTAAAAGAGTTGCTAAGGCATGGGACTTTTTTTCTCATGGATATAAGCAGAATTTAGATGACATAGTCAACCAAGCAATATTCAATGAAGAAGCAAAAGATATGGTTATTGTAAGAGATGTAGAGTTCTTTTCTCTGTGTGAACATCATCTCATCCCATTTTTTGGAAAAGCGCATGTAGGATACATACCAAATGGAAAAGTTATTGGATTGTCCAAAATACCAAGAATTATAGATATGTTTTCAAGAAGGCTTCAGGTGCAAGAGCGCCTGACTAGCCAGATTGCAGATGCAGTCAATAATATACTAACCCCAAAAGGTGTTGCTGTTGTCATGGAAGGTCAGCATATGTGCATGCAAATGAGAGGAGTACAAAAACAGAGTAGCTATACTTCAACAAGTGCGATGCATGGAAAGTTTAGGAACTCAGCTGAGACTCGATCAGAATTTTTATCTATAATTAATAGGCGATTTGAATAATGCCTCGATTTGACCTTACAGTATTAGGTGGAGGTCCTGGGGGTTACGTTGCTGCGATTCGTGCTTCTCAATTAGGTCAAAAAGTATGCATCATAGATAAAGATAAATTAGGCGGAGTATGCCTAAATTGGGGTTGCATACCCACAAAGGCGCTATTAAAAAATGCAGAAGTATACAATATCATTAAAAATGCAAAAAAATATGGAATAAGCGTTGGAGATTATCAAGTAGATTTTAAAAGTAATGTCAAGCGGAGTCGTGAAGTATCTACACGCCTTAGTAAAGGTATTGAATTCCTAATGAAAAAAAATAATATTAAACATGTTAATGGAAAAGGCACGCTATTTTCAAAAAATTTGATAATTGTAAATCAAGGGAAAAAGAAAATTAAAATCGAAACGGATAAGATAATCATAGCGACGGGTGCGAGACCAAGAACTTTCTCTGGGATGAAATTTGATGGTGAAAGAGTTATTAGCTCTAAGGAGGCTATGATGCTCCAATCTCCTCCCAAGAATTTAATTATTATTGGCTCTGGAGCCATTGGTATTGAATTTGCATATTACTTTAATGAATTCGGAACAAATGTCCACATAATTGAAATGATGGATAGAATATTACCAAATGAAGATGAAGACATATCCAAAGAGCTTGAAAAAAACTTTATCAGAGCCGGAATAAAAATCACTAAAGCTATAAAAGTTTTGAACATAAAATCTTTTAAAACAAAAGTAAGGGTTCACGCTACCAAAGATAATAAAGAATTGTTATTAGAATCAGATAAGGTTTTAATGGCTATAGGAGTTGTAGGAAATATCGAGAATATTGGATTGGAAAAAATTGGTATTAAAACCGAGTCAGGCTGTGTAAAGGTAGATGAATATTGCAAGACCAATTTTGATAACATTTATGCAATAGGTGATGTTTGTGGTCCACCCTGGCTTGCGCATGTTGCCTCTATGCAGGGCCATATTGCAGTTGAGCATGCAATAGGAATGAAGACCAATCCCATCGATTTAACTAATATACCTGGCTGTACATATTGCCAACCTCAAATAGGGTCATTAGGTATGACCGAAAAACAAGCTTTAGAAGATGGTTATGATATTAAAATTGGGAAATTTTTTTTCCAAGCAAGCGGGAAAGCAATGGCAGTTGGAGAAACAACTGGATTTGTCAAATTGATTTTTGATAATAAGTATGGCGAATTGTTAGGCGCTCACATTGTAGGCACTGAAGCTACAGAAATGATTGCTGAACTTGGGATTGCAAAGGCTTTAGAAACCACTTGGGAAAATATTGCTACAACAATGCATGCACATCCAACTTTATCTGAAGCAATAATGGAAGCAGCGATGGATGCATATGGGCAATCCATTCACCAGTAATAATGAAGTCTAATGGAAAATACTAAAATAAATGTGTTAGATCTTGGAAAAAAACCATATGAGGAGGTTTGGAGCTTTCAGAAAAAAATGCAAGCAAAACGAATAAATAATGAAATTGATGACATGCTAATATTGGTAGAACATGAGCCAGTTTATACATTAGGAAAAAATGCAGAAATTAACCATTTACTTCAAAGTAGAGACAAATCAGTAGAGGTGTTTAGTATTGAACGTGGAGGTGATATAACATTCCACGGTCCGGGGCAACTAGTTGGATATCCTATTATTAACCTTTCAAATTATAAAAAAAGCATTAATTGGTATATGCGTTCATTAGAACAGGTTACGATTGAAGTACTTAATGAGTACGGTATTATTGCGAAAAGAGTTGAAGGTTTGGCCGGTGTATGGGTGGATGATGCGAAAATTGCATCGCAAGGAGTAAGATTAACTAGATGGGTAACCATGCATGGATTTTCTCTGAACGTTCATACAGATTTATCCTATTATGATGGAATTATCCCTTGTGGTATTTTTGATAAAGGAGTTACCTCTATGGAGGTATTGCTTGGTAAGACAGAAAAAATGGATGTTGTAAAATTAATGGTAATNAATAAGTTCAATAAGATATTTAAAAAAAATCGACTATTATGGCAAGACTAAACGGNTTTACGAAAAAACAAGTTCTTGACGTTTATTATAAAATGGCCTTATCAAGAAAATTAGATAANAAAATGCTTATTTTACTTAAACAAGGNAANAGTTTTTTTCATATTGGGGCATCAGGTCATGAAGCTGCTCAATTGGCTGCNGCTAGAGTTATGAAACCAGGTTATGATTGGTCTTTCCCATATTATAGAGATGGTGCATTTTGTATAGGANTAGGGATGACATCTCGTGAACAGTTATTATCTTTTTTAGCTAAGGCTGATGATCCAAATTCAGGAGGTAGGCAAATGCCTCAGCATTATGGACATAAAGATTTAAGAATCGTAAGTCAGTCAAGTCCTACTGGTACACAGTTTTTGCAAGCTTTAGGTTGTGGACTGGCCTGCAAATTAGAAAAAACAAAGGATATAGTATATGTCTCATCTGGAGAAGGAACAACAAGTCAGGGTGATTTTCATGAGGCCTTGAATTGGGCAAGTAATTCTAAAGCGCCAGTAATATTTCACATACAAGATAATGAATATGCAATATCAACCCACAGGTCAGAGCAAACTGCAAGTTCTATTTATAATATGACAGCTGGGTATCTAAACCTCGCAAGATATGATGTGGATGGGACAGATTTTTTTGAAACTAGTCTCGCATTTAAAGAAGCAGTCCAAAGAGCAAGAAAAGGCAAAGGCCCTTCTGTAATTATTTCTCGCGTAGTACGACTCCTAGCTCATTCTAGCTCTGACGACCAAAGAAAGTATAGAAATGAGAAAGCGCTTGCTGAAGATATTAAAAAAGACCCGTTATTAGTTCTTGAATCAAAGTGTATTAAAGAAAATTTTATAACTAAAGATCATTTTGAAAAAATAAGGAATCAAGTTGATCAACAGGTTGATGCAGATGCAGAATGGGCCGAAAGTCAGGACTATCCGAATCCAGATTCCGCAATGAATCATATTTACAGTGATTTAGAACCCATTGAGGAATCAATATATAATCCTATCTCTGATAGAGTTGTTATTGTTGATTCTATAAATCATTCATTGCACGAGGAGATGGAATTAAATGAAAAAATGGTGATTTACGGTCAAGATATTGCAGATCCCAAAGGTGGTGTATTCACAGCAACAAAGGGTTTGTCAGAGAAATTTGGAAATGATAGAGTATTTAATTCACCATTAGCAGAGTCGTCAATAGTGGGTACAGCAGTTGGAATGGCTGTTGCTGGATACAAGCCTGTGGTTGAAATACAATTTGGGGACTATATTTGGACGGCTATGATGCAGATTAGAAATGAAGTAGCAACCATGAGATATCGTTCAAATAATGCATGGAAATGTCCAATGGTAATAAGAGTTCCCGTTGGAGGATATATACACGGTGCGCTCTACCATAGCCAATCAATTGATGGTTATTTTATTCATATGCCAGGTGTATACATCGCGTATCCATCTTGCGCTGCTGATGCCAAAGGACTTTTAAAGATGGCTTGTAGAATGGATGACCCAGTTATTTTTATGGAACATAAGGGCTTGTATAGGCAAGGCTATGCTGCTAATGAGGAACCTGACGGTGATTATCTTTTACCATTTGGTAAGGGCAGAAGAATTATTGAAGGTGATGAGTTAACCGTAATTACTTGGGGGTATATGGTTCAAAAATCAATCGATGCAGTTCAATTATTAGGTTTATCTGAGAATCTAATTGATATTATAGATTTAAGAACATTGAACCCCATTGATTTGGATTTAATAGAAAATTCAATAACTAAAACCGGTAAAGTATTAGTTGTGCACGAGGATAATATTACCAACGGACCAGGATCAGAGATATCAGCTTTAATAGCAGATAAATTTTTTGAATTTTTAGATGGTCCCGTAAGGAGAGTTGCCTCTAAAGATTCTCCAATTCCATTCAATTGGATAATAGAAGAGAAAATACTTCTTCAAACTGAGGAAATTGCAAATGCCATACAAGAACTATTGGAGTATTAAATGATTGTAGATGTCATTATGCCAAAAATGGGTGAATCTATAAATGAAGGTACAATTCTTGAGTGGAGGAAAAATGTAGGTGATAAAGTAAAATTAGATGAGATATTATTAGAGATTGGTACAGATAAAGTTGACTCAGAGATTCCTTCATCAGCTGCAGGTGTTCTCATTGAGATATTAGCAGATCCTAATGATGTAAAAGCTGTTGGAGAGGTAATTGCTAGGATTGATACAGACACAACTGCTGAGATTGTTTCTTCAGAGCCTCAAATTAAAATCGAAAAATCCGAGGTAATTAAATCTGAAGAAAAACAAGTTGATTCACCTGATTCATTAATTAACAAGGATGATAATCTAGTCAGAAAAAGTAAATTATTTTTTACTCCTGTCGTAATGAAAATTGCAGCAGAAAATCAAATACCTCTTACAATGCTTGAATCCATAACTGGTACTGGAAGAGGTGGCAGGATTACTAAAAAAGATATTTTATCATATATAGATAATAAAGTTTCTGTTGTTGACGATAGAACTATGAATCAGCCAAAGCCTAACATTAATATTCCGGGGCGATCGGAAGAAATGCATCATATGAGAAAGTTGATATCAAAGCATATGGTCGAAAGTTTATCCACCTCTGCTCACGTATATGTGATGACAGAGGTCGATATGACATCAATTGTAGAATTTGTAACTAAAGAAGAAACATCATTTAGAGAGAAAGAAGGTTATAGATTGACATACACCCCATTCATAGTAGATGCAGTTACCAAGGCAATAAAAGAGTTCCCTGAAATAAATTCTTCCATTACTGAAGAAACAATGATTCATTACCATAGGAATATAAACATAGGACTGGCAGTTGCGATAAATAATGGTCTGATGGTTCCCTCAATACCTCATTGTGAAGAAAAGAATTTTTTAGGAATATGCCGTTCTGTAAATGACATAGCATCAAGAGCAAGACAAGGAAGTATAAACTCTGATGAGCTAACTGGAACAACATTTAGTATTACTAATTTTGGAGTATTTGGTGTATCAATCGGTACACCTATTATCAATCAGCCAAATGTTGGTATTCTTGGAGTAGGGGCAATAAAAAAACAACCTGTTGTTATTGAATTAGATGGTAGTGATTCTATTGCAATAAGAAGCATTATGATTCTTACACTAGGTTTTGATCATCGCCTTATTGATGGAGCAGAAGGTTCAAAATTTTTAGAGGCTATTAGAAAAAACCTCGAGAATATGGAATTGAGAGATGTAGTATAATGGGTGTTGATAATATATTAAAGCTGTATGCAGAGACTATTAGATCTTCTTATTTGCATTATGGCTTTTGGGATGACCCTGGTTTAATCGATATCGAAGCCTTAACACTTGAAGATATAAAAAAGGCTCAAAATCGTTATATTGAAAATTTATCTTCTTATATACCAAAGGCGGTAAAAAGTATTTTAGATGTTGGTTGTGGCATTGGTGGAAATGCAGCATATCTTTTAGATAAGGGCTATGATATTGAAACATTATCTCCAGATGATTATCAAAGAAAAATAATTAATCAAAAGTTTGGAGATCAGATTCCCTTCCATCATTGCAAGTTTGAACAATTCTATTCAAAGAAAAAATTTGACCTTATTCTAGAAAGTGAAAGTGCGTGTTACATCAAAATTGATGAAGGATTTTCTAAGGCAAGAGTTGTCTTGAGAGATGGTGGCTATTTACTTGCATCTGATTATTTTGTTCATTTTAAGGATTCATCTAAGAGCCCACATCTCAAATCATCCCATGATATTAATAAATATTTGGAGTCATCTAAATCACACGGCTTCAATCTAATTAGGGAATTCGATCAAACGGATAATACAATGATTACTCTTGATTATGGAAAATATTTTATGGATAGATTCATTGAACCAAGTATTGATTATTTGAAATACTCAATTAAAAAGAATTATCCAAAAACTTCTTCACTCTTTTTAAAATTGTTCGAATCAAAGATTAAATCAAAAAAAGAACAATTAGATCTACTTGATAGCGTGTTATTCAGAAAATATAGAAAGTATATGATTTTTTTATTCCAAAAGGTTTAGAAATGTCCCAATTGCCAATAGAAACTGTTAAACCAAAAATTCGTCTTAAGCTAACTAAAGGTTATCAATTTGTAAAAAATATAGTAAAAAGTAACTACCTAAATACGGTTTGTGAGGAAGCTCGATGCCCTAATATTTACGAGTGCTGGGATCGAAGAACTGCAACAATAATGATATTAGGCGATGTATGCACTCGGGCCTGTGGGTTTTGTAATGTTAAAACGGGTAAACCTATCTGGGATGATAAAAATGAACCATTCAGGACGGCAATGGCTGTTAAGAAAATGGGTTTAAAGCACGTAGTAATAACATCTGTAGATAGGGATGATCTAAAAAACGATTATGGTGCTTCAATTTGGGCAGAAACAATTGATCAGATTCATTCTCATGTTCCAGACTGTAATGTTGAAGTTTTAACTCCAGATTTTAAGGGATTTAAACCTTCATTATTAAAAGTGTTTAATTCTGAGCCGGAAATATTTAGTCATAATGTTGAGTGCGTTGAAAGAATAAGTAAAGAGGTAAGAACACAAGCAAACTGGAATAGAAGCTTGGATGTGTTAAAATTTGCTGTAGAAAACCAATTGAGAACAAAAACAGGTATGATGGTTGGGCTTGGTGAAAGGTTTGATGAGGTTATTGAAACCATGGAACAGGTATCAGGTATAGGTGTAAAATTATTTACTATAGGTCAATACCTACAACCTTCTAAAAATCACCTACCAGTTGATAGGTATGTAGATGAACAAGAATTTAAAGACTACAAGAACATAGGACTTGAAATGGGTTTTGAATTTGTAAAATCAGGTTCTCTGGTAAGAAGTTCTTATCATGCTGATGAAGGTCTATGAAAATTTGAAACGATAAATTTTGTAAATATCTGCCAATATTGCAGGTTATTTATTTATTCAAGACTGAATATCATACAGAATATGATGGCATAATCATTGTAGAAAAAAATATTATTACAATATAATAAGGTACTATTATGACTGAAAAACTATCTGAAAAAGAAATTGAAAATTTTAATGTTGAGGAAACAGATCAATATCCGGTTATGCCTTTAAGAAATACTGTTCTGTTTCCTCAGCAAGTGATACCAATTTACATTGGGAGAGATAGAAGTTTGAAATTGATAAGTGAACTTGAGTCTGATAAAAGATATATAGTTGTTGTCGCTCAAGAAGATGGTTCCATAGAAGATCCTAAGCCAGAAGATTTATATTCCTATGGTACTCTTGCTCAAGTCCTTAAGGTTTTTGATATGCCAGATAATAGTAAATCAGCAATCGTCCAAGGTATATCAAGAGTAAAGATATTAGAATATACTCAAAAAGAACCATATTTTAATGCTGCTGTAGAATCAATGGTAGATAAACCTATTGATAACGAATTAGAAATAGATGCTCTCACCAAAAATTTGAGACAATCTTTTGAAGACCTTATGAAGGTTGCGCCAAATCTTACTGAAGAACATTCTGGTATGCTGAAAAACATTCAAAAACCAAATCGATTAACAGATCGAGCAATTTCAGTTATTTCCATTTCTAATCGAGAAAAACAAGAAATTCTTGAAGAATTAGATATTAAAAAAAGAATAGAAAAAGCACTTAATCTAATATCTAGAGAAATTCAGCGTATTAAGTTAGGAGAAGAAATCCAAACAGAAGTACATGATGAAATAACAAAGACCCAAAGAGAATACTATCTTCGTGAGCAAATGAAAGCCATAAAAAAAGAACTCGGTGAAGATGAAGGTACAGTTGAATTAAAGGAATTAGAAGATAAAATAAAAAAGGTGAAAATGCCTGAGGAGTCTCAAAAAGTTGCTCTAAAAGAATTAGATAGACTTACTAGAATTCCTACGCAATCTCCTGAATACAATGTTTCAAGAACCTATATTGAATGGCTTACTGATCTTCCTTGGAGTCTAAGTACGGAAGATAGAATTGATTTGAATGAAGCAAAAAAAATCCTTGATGAAGACCACTATGGTCTTGAAAAAGTTAAAAATCGAATAATCGAATATCTTGCTGTAAGGAACTTGAAACAAAAGAAAGATCCTGATGGTACAGTGCGTGGTCCCATATTATGCTTTGGAGGTCCACCTGGAGTTGGAAAAACATCCCTTGGTAAATCCATAGCGCGTGCAATGGGAAGAGAGTTTGTTCGTCTTTCACTTGGTGGAGTTCGTGATGAAGCAGAAATAAGGGGTCATCGAAGAACTTACATAGGGGCTTTACCAGGACGTATCATTCAAAGCATCAAAAAAGCAGGTAAAAATAATCCTATATTTATGCTAGATGAAATTGATAAACTTGGTTCAGATTTTAGAGGTGATCCATCATCTGCATTACTTGAGGTTCTTGACCCTGAGCAAAATCATGCTTTTAGTGATCATTATTTGGAAGTCGATTTTGACCTAAGTAAAGTAATGTTCATTGCAACGGCGAATTACCAAGATGCCATTCCACCAGCACTTAGAGATAGGATGGAAATCCTAGATTTTTCTGGATATATAGAAGATGAAAAAATACAAATTGCAAAAAGACACATTCTTCCAAAACAGATTGAGGAAAATGGATTAACCAAAGAACAAGTAACTTTTGACTTGACTTCCCTAAAAGAATTGGTGCGGTCATATACCAGAGAAGCTGGAGTTAGAAATCTTGAACGCGAAGTTGCTAATGTTTTAAGAAAGGTAGCTCGTGACTTGGTTGAATCTGATACAAAGAAAATTAAAATAACAAAGAAACAGGTTGGAAAATATTTAGGTGCACCAAGATTTTATTCAGAATTAGCAGAAAGAACAACTAAGCCTGGTGTAGTCACGGGACTAGCATGGACTGCTGCAGGTGGTGATATTCTATTTGTTGAATCTACTAAAATGAATGGGAAAGGTAAACTTACATTGACAGGACAATTAGGCGATGTAATGAAAGAATCTGCAACAGCAGCCCTTACATTTGTAAGATCAAATGCGGATAGATTTGGTATAGATTCTGACTTCAATGATAAATCTGATATTCATGTTCATGTACCTGCTGGTGCCATTCCGAAAGATGGACCATCTGCAGGTGTTAGTATGGTCACCTCTCTAGTTTCACTTTTATCAAACATATCAGTGAAAGAAAAAGTTGCAATGACAGGTGAGATAACTCTGAGAGGTAATGTTTTACCAATTGGAGGTGTCAAAGAAAAAGTGACTGCAGCACATCGTTCAGGGATAAAAGAAATAATTTTACCTTATCAAAATAAAAAAGACTTAGAAGATGTTCCTGAACATGTTGCAAAAGATCTTGTTTTTCATTTTGCAAAGGAAATAAAAGATGTATTAGCGGTTGCAGTTCCGGGCATTTTAAATAACTCAAAAAAATCTAATATTTCGCAAAAGAAATAACTAATATTCGCAAAAGAAATAACTAATATTCCCGTAAATAATAAGGGCGATTAGCTCAGTTGGTTAGAGCACTGCGTTTACACCGCAGGTGTCGGGAGTTCGAATCTCTCATCGCCCACTCGTAATAGGAAGTATATAAAGGAAAAATAGAAATGCCGGAAAAAAAAGAAGGAACCGTCAAGTGGTTCAATAATTCAAAAGGATATGGCTTTATCCAGGTTGAAGGAGAAAAAGATTATTTTGTTCATATGAATGAAATTCTTATGGAAGGGTTTAAAACTCTCTCCGAAGATCAGAAAGTTGAATTTGAAGTTGGTGAAGGACCTAAAGGACCTGTTGCCAAAAAGGTTAATCCACTTTAACCTAGGTTCCATATTGTAAAAAAACCACTTCTTTGGAGTGGTTTTTTTACAGAAAAGCAATTATTCCTGGATGTTGTGTGCTTGTCTAGTTATGTAATTTCCGATTTCAAATGACTTATGGGTAATACAATAAAGGTAAAAATGATGAAAAGAATTGTGTTTCTTTTAACAGTATGGTCTTCCCTGTTTGGACAAAACATCGTTTTTGATGTTAATTGGACACCGTATGTTACTTATTACATCAATATGGTAGACATTAATACTGGTGAATCAACAATGCCTATCTTTCTTGCAGAACTTCGCCAAGAGGATTCTGACTATTCAAATCCCATTGGAGTCGATATTGAGTTTGAGATTATTATTGATTCAGATGTTTTAGGTGTTAATAATGAAACTCTTATAAAGGTTGAAACAATCCAACCCATACAATTGACTGCACCAATACAACTTTCTAATATGGATTTAAATCTATCGACAGATGTTTTATTTGACACTGATGGTAACCAAGTTCAATTAAATTTAGATATCACTGAAAATATGGATTTGTCAAACGCTGATGAATTAATGAGTGTGATAATGCAAACAGGTTATCTTCCAAATGGTGTTTATACATTCCGTGTAATCGTTACTTCTGAAAGTGGACAGCAAATCATAGAAGAGGACATTCTCAACATCAGTAATCCTTCACTTCTTCAATTGATTTCTCCAGGAGGATTATTATCCGATACATTATCAAATGAGGTTTATACCTCGTATCCAGTTTTCCAATGGGAATCTGATCCTTGTAATTATGTAAATCCTGTAACTGACGAGAATGGTTGCCAGTATTTTATCAGAGTGTCAGAGTTTAAATCAGAAGAACATTCATCTGTAGATCAAGCCATTGAATCATTGACAAGATTGCCATTAGATCAAACTTTGGGATTCGCGCCAGTAGGTGTTGGACTAACTACATTCCAATATCCAACAGATGCAGGTGACCTAGAGCCAGGCAATGTTTATGTTTGGCAAATACGTAAGGATATTGTTACTACTTCTGGTACTGAGCAGATGCTTAGTGATATTATGGCATTTAAGATTAAGGATTTCACATCCTCCGATGAAGAGGGAAATGATGTCGATGAAACTTCTCCATTAATTATTCTACTTAGATCAATCATTGGAGACCCACTAGCAGACAGGATTTTTGGGCAAGGTGGTCAAGGATATGGTATGGTATTAAATGGTAATATTACTCTTAATGAAGAAATCATTGAAGAATCATATGTTCAATCTATGATTAATACAGGGATTTTAACTCAGGATGAAGAGGGCAATGAGACTTATCGACCTATGGAGGTTATATCTGTTGAGGTTATAGAATGAAAAAAATTATCTGCACATTTGTCATTGCTACTTCTTTTATTTTTTCTTCTTCAAAAGTAGCAATTGCAATAAAGGTTAAAGGTAGTGTCTCAGTGAGTCAAAAAGGTTCTAGCTCTTCCCAGAAATTACGCGCAGGACTACCATTAAGTGATCAAGATAGAATAAAAACAAATAAAAATGGTTTTGTTGCATTAATGTATTTGGATGATAAAACAGTTGTAAAAATATTAGCTAATTCTGATCTTGTAGTATTTGGTGATAGAGCTAATGCTGAGATAAATAAAGCATTAGATATAAAGTATGGTAAGGTTGCAGCAAATGTAAAACCTCAAAAAGGAAAAGATTTTAGAATATCAACAGCTACTTCTGTTGCATCTGTAAAAGGTACGGAATTAGCAATCAATTCAGACCCATCCTATGGGGACTCATTTACTTTGATTGAAGGGTTTATTGAAATTACAAACTCAATTACTGGTGAATCAACAGAAGTAAATGAAGGTGAAACTGCTATATCAACTCAAGAAGGCTCACTAGAGGTGAGTCAAACTACTCAAGAAGACCTAGAAGAATTTGGGGATGCTGGTCTAGAATTACAAACTCAAGAACTTAGATTTGAAATAGAAGATGAAGATGGTAATCTGAAAGAAATCTTAATAAAATTTCAATAATTAAAATGAAAAATAAATTTATTAAATCCT
>PBFM01000002.1 GCA_002718655.1 Fidelibacterota bacterium | reverse complement strand
AATTCATATGGCATAAGCATAATAAAACTGATGAAGTTTTTATTATTATGGATGGTTCGATGAAGATTGAATTTAGGAATCAGGTTGTCGAGTTGAGTAAAGGCGACCTTTATGTGGTTCCAAAAGGAGTTGAACACCGACCAAGCTCAGAAAAGGAATGTAAAATAATGCTAGTAGAACCAAAAGGAACAGTAAATACTGGTGATAAAATTAATGTTCTAACAAAAGATCTTGATGTTTGGATTTAAAAAGAAAACTGGTTTACTCTTTTTTTTTTCTCATATAATTGCACAAGACTGTTCTGAAAGTGAGATAGAATTATGGGATAATTGCTATTCCATTGATAGTACAATAATATTAGACCTAACCGCTCAGAATCTTTATGGTACAATTCCAACAAGCATAGGGCAATTAGTTAATCTTACTTATTTAAATCTATCTTCAAATAATCTAGCAGGCTTAATCCCGGATGAAATAGGTTATTTAATTAATCTAGAATATTTATATTTACAAAACAACGAACTAAATGGTCCCATACCTGGATCAATTGGTAATTTGATAAAGTTAGTCAAATTGAAATTATATTCTAACCAACTCAATGGAAACATCCCTAATCAGATTGGATCACTTGATAGTCTCGTAGATTTGAGCCTTTACTTAAATAATTTATCAGGAGAGATTCCCCATGAAATTGGTTATCTTTCAAAATTAGAACGCTTATATTTATTTAGAAATGACCTCACTGGTTCAATTCCATCTCAAATTGGTGGTTTAGTAAACCTAACTCATTTATTTCTGCATGGGAATCAACTTTCTGGGCAGATACCTGAATCGATTGGTAATTTGACAAAGCTTAATTCATTGTACTTATATGAAAATCAGCTAACAGGGCTTATACCATCAAGTTTAGTTGACCTTGTAAGTTTAAATTATTTTTGGATTCACGAAAATAGATTGACTGGTGAATTGCCCTGTAATATATGTGAAATGCAGCTCGACCTTGATAATTCCTCTTTTGTAAAGATACAAGATAATGAATTTTGCTCACCTTATCCCAATTGCATGTTAACTAATATTGGCTATCAAGATACGGCAAATTGTATATTAATTCCCGAGAGGCAATTCTATATATATGATGAATGTTATATCATTGATGATACTGATTCACTCAACCTTTCAAATAATAATTTATCAGGTTCAATTCCAAGTGATATCGGAAGACTTATAAATTTGGAATACTTGTATTTAAACGGGAATGAATTTTCAGGTCAGATTCCAGTTGAGTTAGGTAATCTAGAAAATTTAAAACATTTATATTTATATGATAATGAATTAACGGGAGAAATACCACCAGAATTTGGGAACCTCACCAATTTGACGAACCTATTTTTGCATGAAAATCAGTTATCGGGAGAGTTACCATTAGAATTATATAATTTGAATGAACTTCAATATTTATATTTAAATGATAACCTTTTTTCAGGATTCATAGATTCAAATATCTGCCAAATAGGACTGAATTGGACTTCTTCCTTGTATTTTAATCTATCAAATAATAGTTTTTGTCCTCCTTATCCAGAATGCTTGGATAATCATCTTGGCTACCAAGATATTTCTAATTGTAATGAATCTTTATTGCTGAAAGATGCAATTCCAAATAATTATTTGATTCATTATCCATACCCTAACCCATCAAACTCTTCTATTATAATTAATTATTTACTATCTAAAAGTTCATTTGTAAAAATAATTGTATATGATGTTTTTGGTAAAAAAATTAAAACCCTCTTTGAGGGCAATCAATCTTCTGGGATAAAAAAATTACTATGGGATGGTAGAAATAGTTTAGGTGCGATAGCAAGTTCAGGCACATATATATATAATATTCAAATTGATGATTATGTTGCTACTAAAAAAGTTATTTTATTAAAATAAATGAACTTTGATTTAAATATCTTTGTTAACAAAATCATAATAATCTCAAAATAGAATGATTAATAAAAAAAACATTATAAACTCTACCATACTGATTTTTATAATTTATTTTTTCAATGGTTGCTCAAAAGAACCAATAAATCATGAAACGGAATTAAAAAATATAGATGATGTATTATATCATAATGAAAAAAATAAACCATATACCGGGAAAGTTTATTCCTCCTATAATGGTAAGGTTAAAAAAAATAGTGGTAATTTATTGAATGGGAAAAAAGAAGGAGAGTGGGTTGAGTTTTATGATAATGGTAAAATGAAGAGTAAGGAATATTATGTAAATGGAAACTCTAATGGGATTTGGGAGAAATGGAATAATGAAGGAACTCTAATTTTGAAAGCCTCCTTTAAAAATGGTAAATCTCATGGGATACGCACCGAATGGTATGAAAATGGACAGAAAAAACAGGTTGGTTATTTTAAAGATAATGAATTTGATGGTGATTGGATCAAGTGGCATTCTAATGGTCAAATAAGTGCTAGGGGTAGATATGTTGGTAACAAAGAACAAGGAAAGCATGAATTTTGGTTTCCTGATGGTAAAAAAAAGTCAGAAGCCATTTTTAATGATGGAAAATTGAGTGGGCACCGCATAGACTGGTATAAGAATGGTCAAAAAAAGGAGGAAGGAACATCTACAGGACTTTGGACTCAGTGGTATGAGAATGGAGTAAAAAAAGCACAAGGCCATTACAAAGATCAATTACCTGAAGGAAAACATATAATTTGGCATCAGAATGGTAAAAGAAGTTCTATTATGAATTTTTTAAATGGTTCTCCCCATGGAGAAAGGATAGAATGGTATGAAAACGGACAAAAAAAAGAACAGGGGAATTTTATTAATGGTAAGCAATCAGGAGTGTGGATTTATTATAATCATGACGGTACAATTGACGGAACTGAAGAATATTAATTTTTTTAACTATTATGAATAATTTTGCTCTTAAACTTGTATTTGTTGTAATCACTTCTTTGATTTTTGGAAATAACATTAAGTTCAAAGACCAAGCAGAGGTAGTGTCATTGAACTTTAGCCATGACCATGGCGGATCTGGAAAATACTTTTATGTCGAATCAATGGGCGCTGGAGTTTGTATGTTTGATTTTGATAATGATGGCGATTTGGATGTTTATTTCCCGCAAGGTTCTCCATTACCTGGTTATGATAGAGATAGATATCTTGAAAATAAACTGTTTAGAAATGATGGAACTATTTGGGTAGACGTTACAAAAGATGCTGGCGTTGGGGATACCAATTATGGTATGGGTTGTGCTTGTGGGGATTATGATAATGATGGTGCAATAGATTTATATGTTACGAACTACGGAGATGATGTTTTTTATAAAAATAACAATGATGGTACTTTCACTGATGTTACCACTAATATTGGTATTAAAAATGAGCAAATGGGAATGAGCGCTGCATTTTTTGATAGTGATAATGACGGTTGGCTTGACCTCTATGTCACTAATTATGTTGAATATTCTATTTATGACAATCCAGAATGCACTAGCCCTATGCAATATCCTAAACAGGGTGAGTTATTTGCACGTTCATATTGCGACCCCGATGTTTTTTTAGGAGTAGCAGATAAATTTTTTTATAATAAAAAAGGAAAATTTATAGATCGATCAAATCGTTCAGGCATAGGGAGATATAAACTTAGAGGTTTAGGTGTTGTACCTTGCGATATTGATAATGATGGAGATACTGATATCTATGTGGCAAATGATAAGGATATGAACCTAATCTTCAAAAATAACGGGAAAGGACGATTTAATGAAAGTGCTTTGATAATGGGAGCAGGATATAATGGGAATGGGCTGGCAGAGGCAGGAATGGGTGTAGATGTTGGAGATATAGATAGAGATGGTTGGATTGATATTTTTGTTACAAACTATAGTGGTGAAACCAATACACTATATTTAAATCAATTTGGAAATATGTTTTTAGATGAAACTAATCAGCGAGGGCTAGGAAAACCTAGCATCCATTTTCTTGCGTTTGGAACGAAGTTTGTTGACTTAGATTTAGATGGTTGGCTTGATCTGTATGTTGCAAATGGACATGTGATTGATAATATTAATTTGTTTAATAGTGCCTATGAACATTTACAGCATGACCAAATTTACCTTAATAATTCATCGGGTCGTTTCCAGGACGTTACATTATCCATTGGAGGTGATCTTTTGAATAAGGCAGTAGGTAGAGGTTTAGCAGTCGGAGACATCGATAATGATGGAGATATTGATTTGATTGTGTCAAATAATAATGGCAGAGCTAATATGTTAATAAATGAAGGGAAACCAAAAAATAATTGGATAGGTATTCATCTCGAGGGAATAAGCTGTAATCGGCAGGCAATAGGAAGTAAGGTAAAGGTAATTTCAGGCACTCTTGAACAGGTTTCTTGGGTGAATCCTTCTGGAAGTTATCTTAGCTCAAATGATAATCGGCTAATATTTGGGATTGATGACTATGATATTGTTGATACCATTGAAATACATTGGCCTGGATTTGATAAGCAATCATTCAAATCAATTAAACCTAATAGATATTATAAAATTATTCAAGGTGAACCATTAGCTGTTATTAAGTATTAATTATATTTAAAGTAAGATTTGGAATATTAATAGTGAAAAAGTTTAAGGTTTTAATTCTCTTTGCTGGGTTAATTCTATATGGATGTACAACCTTTCTTGCTCACGAGATAACAAAGCCAATAAAATCGAGCAGTATACACTCCTTGACCATTGGTGAACAAGCTTTATCCTATCATTTAATTGGAAGCAAAGATAATCCACCTCTTGTTTTTCTTCATGGCATATTAGCTTTTACAGAAAACTATAGTGATATAATAGAGATTCTAGCAGAACAATATTATGTCATTGGAATTGACATAAGAGGGCACGGAAGATCTTCTATTGGTGAAGATCTTTTTACTTTTCAAAATGTTGCTGATGATGTAATTCAAGTAACTAATAAATTGGGGATTGAAAAATTCTATGTCATAGGCCACAGTATGGGAGGAATTGTCTTACTTACAATTTGTAAGTATTTTCCTGAAAATATCATCAAAGGCATATCGATAGCTTCTCTATATAATTATGAGGGTGTTGATTTTGAGTCTAGAAAAAAATTTAACATAAAAAAAATATTTTTTCCTTCAATGAATATTGACTATTTGACATCTAGTGGTTTTCGCTCAAATCAAAACGGTAGGGAACCTTTCTTAATTAAACTTATGGATAAAGCCCATCATAGGATAGGTGAAAAAGAAAAATTTGAGAGAACGAAAAAATATATGACTGAATATGGTCCTACCCTTTTTCCTTCATTCACAGAAGAGGAATTATCTAAGATAGAAACACCAGTACTAGTAATTGCAGCTGAGGGAGACACAAGAATAAAACCTAGACATACAAAGAAAATGTCTAATATATTACCAAATTCTAAATTTTTGGAAATTCCAGATGCAAAACATTTTGGTATAATAAAATCAAAAAAAAATCTAAGGATAGTCGTTAAAGGAATTTTTGATTTTTTACAATGAATAAAAATATTTTTTTTATCGTAGTTTTAATAAACTGTAATCTTATTTTTGGTGAACCTCAAGGATGGGGAGTTTATCTTGGTGGATCGGTAGCTAAAGGCACAGGGGAAAAATTTGAAGCTACAGGCATAAAAGAAAAAAGGTTTATGACTTTTCCTGATTTTGGTATTTCTAGAGGTGTCCTTATTAATGAAATCCCAATAGTATTAGGTGGTGGCTTTCAAAATAAAGGATATAAAATAGAATTTGGTAAAAATGAAAAAGAGGAGGTTATTGCTCGTTACTTTGATATGTGGGTAATGATGCAACATTCTTTTGGACCTGTTTTTGCTAAGGCTGGTTTTTTTACAGGAATGTTTATTGATGGAATAAAAAAAAAGGAATATCAGTTTCTTGATAGTACTTTACTTGATGATGAAAATCTATCACCAAATAAATATGGTTTGGATTTTGGGATGAAAGTGGGTTTAGAGTTCCCAATAGCAACTTTTAGTTTGAGCTTAGAATATATTATGGGTTTTAAAGATCAAGATGAAACCAAACTAAATAACCTTTCGTTTAATATTAGATATTATATTAATTAAATTTATCTGATGATTAATTTTTTATGATACAATATTGGTGTAATATTTGCTATGGAAACTCTTCAAAAATTAATAGAGAATAATCCCGGTTTATTTCGAATCATTGCTGTCGGGCTTGGTTTACTTGTTGGATATTTGATATTCTTATTGTCCTCTTAAAAAATATTATTCTCATTTTTTTTTATTTACCCAGCTTATTGCTGGGTTTTTTGTATATAAATTGGTTGATAGATTTTCAATACTACAATATTAGATGGAGGTAATATGAAGCAATATTTCACAGGATTTTTCACGGCCATATGTTTAACTGTAAGTTTATTTGTCTTTATAGCAGGTAAAGATAAAAATTTTGGAGATATTATCGTTACCAGTATATCTGTAGTCCCTGGTAAGTACGGAGGGGGGTACATAAAAACCTATAATAAAAATGGAAAGCAAACTTCATATGTCGGTACCGCTGAAGATGGAGTTGGCCTCATTGGTGTACATAATGCATCAGGAACACAAATTGGTTATCTTGGCTCTGGAGAGCAAGGCGCAGGTTTTTTGAAAACTTATAATCAATTTGGTAAGAAGACCTCATATTTAGGTAGTGGTCATCAAGCTGGAGGGTTTTTGCAAACCTATAACACTGAAGGATACCAAACGACATACATTGGAACTTCTGGTAATGGAGTTGGTCTCATTGGCGTGCACAATTCAAATGGTAAGAGAGTGAATTTACTTGGGACTGGTGAACAAGGAGGTGGTTTTTTAAGAATTAATAATTACCAAGGAGAAATAACATCCTATTTAGGTGAAGGAAAAGATAGTAGAGGAGGACATCTTCAAACATATAATATGAATGGGGAATTGACATCTTATTTGGGGACAAGTATAGATAAGGCAGGGATATTGGATATAAATAATCAACTTGGCATAAAGGTTGGGACATTAAGTGCATATTATGATTCAGACGACTATAAAGGAGATGGCGTAATAATGTTATATGATAATAGAGGTGAGTTTGGTTGGTTAAAGGATGGTAAGATTATTAAAAGTTTAAATGAATGAATATAGTTAGTTTTACTATGAAATAAGTTGTATGCTAAATAGAGATAGATATTCTTCAAGAGACATAAAATAAAGGAGATATAATGTTTAGATTAATAAAATTTTTTTTGGTTTATATATTTATATGTTTTAATAGCATTGTATTTCCAAGTCAACCATTATACTACGAAGATAGGGTAATGGTTTATGTAGATAACAAAATTATGGATTTTCAAATCTTAAATGATTTAAAAAGAACCACACTTCCAGATTTCAATAAAATTTTAAATAATTATGATGTTCATTTGATAGAGAAATGGCTACCAAAAGCACGCCCAACGGATCGAGATGGGAATATATATTTGAATAGGTATTATGTTATTAAGTTTCAAAATTTAGTTAATGATATTGGGAAGTTAATCAACATTCTTACGGAACTAGAATCAATATCATTTTCTGAAAAAATACCTATTGTTAGACCAGCTTACGTACCAAATGATTCTTTATGGGGTCAGTTATATGGTTTATCTCAAATTAAGGCAGATTTAGCTTTCGATTTATGGGATATTGATAATGGAGAAATACCTGGCCAAATGGATAGTGGAGAAGTTGTGGTTGCAATTCCAGATGTTGGTTTTAAATGGGACCATCCTGATTTGATTGATAATGTATGGCAAAACTTAGGTGAAGATGTAGATGGTGATGGTGTTGTCCTTGAATTCATTAATAATGAATGGGTCTTTGATCCAGATGATGTTAATGAAATAGATGACGATGATGACGGTTGGGTTGATAACTTTGTTGGTTATGACCCTGCAATGAATGATAATGACCCATATCCATTACGAAATAATCATGTTCATGGAACAAAAGTAGCAGGTAATGTATCAGCAGTCACCAATAACGGTATTGGTCTTGCATCTGTTGGTTACTCTGTAAAACTAATGGGAATAAATGCAAATGATAATCCGAATGAACCATGGTATCTTACACATACTCCTCAATCGGTACTTGCTGCTGCACAAATGGGAGCGGATGTCATAAACTGTAGTTGGACTCATGGATATAGTACTTCAACCGAAAATCTTTTTAATACGGTATATGATCAGTATGGTTGTATTTCTCTTGGTGCTGCAGGCAATGGTGTGAATTTTGGTGGAATTGATGATACTACTGGTTTTAATCCTTGGTGGCCAGCTGCCTTTGAAAGCGTTATTGGGGTTACAGCTCTTGGAGCGAACAATACTTTTAATTGCTGGGCTAATGTAGGGGAACATATTGACATAGGTGCTCCTGGTGAGTACATAATCTGTGCCTATACATATCCTGATACACTTTACGCTTTAGGTACAGGCACATCTTATGCAACCCCTTTGACTGCAGGTGCCATTGCTTTGGTGAAATCAGTTATTCCTAGTACTGATAACGAGACTATCATATCAAAGGTTATTAATACTGCAGACTTCTACCCTGATATGGAAAGAAACTGTGTAGGTCAATCAATAGAGGGGTTAGTTGGTTCAGGTCAACTTAATATCCATAGGGCAGTTTTAGCCTGTAAATACCCTGAACTTTTACCCACTACTATCAATTATCAGACTGATAATGGATACATAGCTCCTGGAGATACAATTATTATGAATATTACCATATCAAATAGCTTAGGTTTTGAAGATGCTGAGAATTTAGTAGCTACATTATCAACTAACGCTCCAAACTTTAGTATTATTGATGACCAAATCAATTATGAAAGTATCTTGGTTGGTGGAAATGAAATAACAGGACAGTTTATTTTGACATCGAATGATAATGCATCACTGGGAGATATTCCATTTAATATCAACCTGGTTGCAAACTCTGGAGAAAACTTATATGAAAATAATGTTGAGGTATGGATTCCTTTATCTTTTGGAGAAATGTATGGTTTCCCAGTTAATAATGTTGATGTAGTAGGATCACCTACGATTACCGATCTCGATGGAAATTCATTAACAGAAATCTATTTTGGAGCTGATAGTGTCATAATTGGGAAATGGCTTGGTGGACTTGATGTAAATGGATTTCCATTCAATGCTGGTTCTGATATTACTACTAGTATATCCGCAGGGGATTTAGATGGAGATGGCGATAAGGAATTAGTTTTTGGTACCTCCAATGGAATAGTTTATGCTTTAACAAAAACAGGCACTTTACATATGAGCTATGAACAGGAAGATTCTATTGTCGATGTTCCAGTACTCTCTGATTTTAATCAAGATGGGGATATGGAAATCATTTTTATTTCAAGTAATGATTCATCTAGTTCCTTATATGTCATAAACGATTTTGGTGAAAATGTTTCAGGATTTCCTATTGATTTTTCTGAAAAGATTATTGCTGCTCCTGCTGTTGCTGACTTGGATAATAATATGTTATTAGATATTGTAATTGTAACATTAGACAGCAATGTTTACGTTATAGATGCTAATGGTATAATGAATCCTGCTTTCCCAATTTCAACTGTAGGGTCGTTAAGGTCACCTGCTACTCTAGTAGATTTTGATGGTGACTATTATTTAGAAATCATTGTTATTAATCACAATGGTGATATCTATGTCTTTGATACTGAGGGAAATGTAATGAACTATTTCTCTACAGGGAATACAGGGGATTCTATAAATGGCGCAGGATTATCTGTAGCAGACCTTGATGGGGATGGTAGCATGGAAATTCTTTTCGCAGGAGATGATGAATATTTACATGCCTGGGATCCAATTGCAGATGAAGAACCTAATGGCTGGCCATTACAATTAACTTCGTTTCATGGTGGTGCCTCTGAACCAATTACAATAGATATAGACAATGATGGTGATTTAGAAGTTATGTTTTTGAAAGGTTCTGATGAATTGCATCTATACCATCATAATGGAGAATCATATGCAAATTTCCCTTACAGTTCACAGTATGATATTACTTTTACCCCCGCAATCGGACATCTTGATAATGATGGTGATTATGAGATAATAGTAGGTACATCAACAGATTTAAGGGTGATTGATATTTCTTTGGAAGCAGGAATTAAATATTCTTGGTCATCTTATCGTGGTAATAATCATAGAAATGGTTATTACGATGTTACTCTTGCGTCTACAATTTCAAATGATATTAGTTTACCAGTAGAATTTAGCTTAGGTAATAACTACCCTAACCCATTTAATCCTATTACAAAATTTCGTTATTCACTGTCTGAGAATTCAAAGGTTAATATTATTATCTACGACATTAATGGAAAAATTGTAAGAACTCTTTTAGACGCTGCTGAGCTAGCTGGTCATAGATATATAACATGGGATGCTAAAAATGATCTCGGTTTTCCCGTAGCAACAGGTTTATATTTTTACAGGATGCGTGCCAAGAATTTTCAGGATACAAAAAAAATGATATTGTTAAAATAATGTATAGGAAATCCATAAAGATATGGAAGATATTATTATCCATTAATCTTTTACCATATTATCTTTTCTACTACGAAAGTAGTGTATGATAAACCAAATTTATTAATAACATCAAAGAAAGTGGGAAATTATGAGTAGCAAGAAAGAATTCAAGAAAAAATACGAGGACAAAATAAAAGAATTGCAAGTAGAGCTAGTTCGACTACAAGATTGGGTAATCGACTCAGGTTCAAAAATAGCAATCATTTTTGAGGGTCGTGATGCAGCAGGAAAAGGAGGTACCATAAAACGAATAACTGAAAATTTAAATCCTAGATTCTGTAAAATTGTTGCTTTAGCTGCCCCGACTGAGCGTGAAAAAACACAATGGTATTTTCAACGTTATGTACCACATCTTCCTGCTGCTGGTGAGATAGTTATTTTTGATAGGAGTTGGTATAATAGAGCAGGGGTTGAAAGGGTAATGGGCTTTTGTACAAATAAACAATATGTAAATTTTTTACAAACTTGTCCAGAATTTGAACGAATGATAATCAGTTCTGGTACTCAATTGATTAAATATTGGTTTTCTGTTAGTGCAGAAGAGCAAATGAAAAGGTTTAATGCTCGTGCAAACGATCCAACTAAGGGCTGGAAATTAAGTCCTATGGATTTAGAATCTGTGAAAAGGTGGGATGACTATTCCAGAGCTAAAGATAATATGTTTGAGCATACTGATACCCAATTTTCACCTTGGTTTGTTGTAGAATCGGATAATAAAAAGAAAGCTAGAATCAATTGCATAAGCCATTTATTAGGATTAATAAATTATAGCGATGTAGTATCACCTAGTGTAGAGCTTCCAAATAGAGTGCAACAAAAAGACTATGAGCGTCCTCCAAGATCGAATTACAAATATGTCCCTGACATGATTTGAATTATCTTTTTACTTTATTCCATGTTTAAAAACATATTTACAAATTCCACATTGAGGTAATTAGTAATACGGCATTTTATTTTGAAAAACTATTTTTTCATTGCATTTTTTTTTATTTTAAAACTTGGATGTGAAGAAGATTACCAAGACAATTCCCCACCGAGCATTTACATAGACTCTCCAACAGATGGCACAACTGTTTCCGAAATTACAAGTATAAAATGTATTGCAACGGATAATGATTCTGTGAAGAATGTTGAACTTTGGATAGATTCATCGGCAACAGGGTTAATTGATTCTGTTTCTCCTTATGAATTTCTTTGGGACACACGATCATATTCAGATAGTTCGATTCATATAATGATGGCTGTTGCAGAGGATATGAATAATAATTTTTCTTCGAGCGATGAAGTACGATTAATAGTTGATAATACAAATTCCAATCCTTCACTCATTACTATAGAATCAATTTCTTATTCACTAACAAATATGATTATAACCTTTGAAAAGTCTAAAGATGATGATTTCTCGAGCTATGAACTATTAAGGTCTCAAACTAATACATCAGAAAAAAATTCTATACTAAATATTTCAAATATTAATGATACCATAATAAATATCAGTGATTTTAATCCTTTAGATTCCACTTGGTATTGGATTAAGACAAAAGATATTTATGGATATGAATCTATTGGGAGTGGTTATCTAGTAATAGATATTCCTCCATCTATCTCTACATTAGAGTCAATTAATTTTACAGATAGTTTATTTATTTTGAATTGGTCGCAAAATCAAGATGTTGACTTTGAATCATATACTTTGAATGAATCTATTTTTTCAGATATGTTAAACCCATTACAAATTTTCCAGGGAAATAATTCAGAAATTACATTTTTTAACAGATCAGTAGTGCAGAATCAATATTTGTATTACCAAATTATTGTAAGAGATGATTGGGGTTTGCAATCTTACAGTAACATAAAAGTAGGTTGCTCATGGTATTTATTTAATGAATTATATGGTGAATCTGGTTTTCAATATGGTCGTGGAATGCTTCAAACCAATAATGGGGATTACATTATTGTCGGTAATTCAAGTGTTTTTGGAGACTCTTTTTCTAACGCCATATTGACTAAAGTAAATTATAAGGGAGAGCAGATTTGGAAAAAAGATTATTCATTTAGCGATACAGATAGGTTGAATAGTTTTGTTGAGTTAGAAAATGGTGATTTGGTATTGGTTGGATATAGTATGTCTAGTACTAACTCTAGTAAAGATATTCTTATCATTCGATCTGATTCTGAGGGTAATATAATTTGGCAACATACCTATGGGGGTAATGAGGATGAAGTAGGCAATTCCATTGATATCACAAGCGATAATAATTTTATTGTTTGTGGAGACAAAATTGATTCAAATAATGGAAAAAGTTTGTGTTATATTATGAAGGTTAACGAAAATGGTGAGGAATATTGGAGTGATGAAATTGGTGGAGAACAAAATGATCATGGATATTCAATAATTACTACAAGTGATGGAGGATCCGCTATTTCTGGAATGACACGATCTTCAGGGAATATAAGTGGCGATGCCTGGATATTAAAATTGAATAATGATGGAATAATTGAATGGAGTAAATCCTATGGAGGCAACGGGTCTGAGTCAGGCAGAAAAATTATTGAAACAAATGATAATTGCTATTTGATTGTAGGCTCCTCCGACTCTTTTGGAAGTGGTGATAATGATGCTTATTTGATAAAAATAGATAGCCAAGGAAATCAGTTATGGTCCGAGACATATGGTGGAGGTGGTACTGACCATGGACGTTTTGTAATGCAAACTGTGGATCAAGGATATATTATTTCTGGTTATTCAGACTCAATTGGTGAATCAAATAATTTTGATTTTTGGTTATTTAAGGTAGATCCATTAGGGGTCATTGAATGGCAGAGATCTTATAATAGTGATGGTAATGACAGGGCATTTTCTGGTATGCAGACATTGGATGGTGGGTATGCCATTGCTGGATATGGTAGTTTAAATTCAACTACTCCTCCTGATTTGAAGATAATTAAAACAGATGACCAAGGTTTAACCAATTAATTCCAACAGGTTTAGTTTTTTTGAAGATTATTAGCATTTACTTTATGGGAATGTTTTATGTTATGGCAGGGTATAACCATTTTATTAGTCCAGAATGGTATGCTTTAATTGTTCCGCCTTTTTTACCGTATAAATATCTAATAGTATATATAAGTGGTGTTTTTGAAATTATGTTGGGTATATTATTGGTTTTTTCAAAAACGAGACAATTTGCCGCTTTAGGTTTAATTCTCTTTTTAATAGCTGTTTTCCCATCTAATATATATCTAGCGATAACAAATGGTAAGGCTTTAGAAGTATCATCTTTTTTAGCATGGGCACGATTACCTGTACAATTTATTTTTATTGGAATTGCTTATTGGCATTCTAAGGTAAACTAAAATTTTGACACCAATGAAAACAGAGGCATGATTTAATCTTGGCATTACCAAATTGAATAAATCACGCCTCGTTTCTGCATACCAAACGTACTTAAATAAGTACATTGTATTTGAATAACGAACCTAAATTTAAATTTGCTTATCTATTTTATTTAATTAGTGATTCGAATCACAATTCATTAAATATGATGTTTATCAAGCCACCTTAATAATTTTAAATTATAAGTAGAATTAAATATGAAATTTTATCCTTCCATAAAAAAAACAAATAGAAATATAATCCTGATTGCAATACCAAGAACTGTTGTTGTTATGTTTGTTTTATTCCAAATTTTAGGGATGTACGTATATCCAGGAGGTACTATCCTTGATTCGTCAACCAGGGGGTATTCTTTTGTAATGAATTTTTTTTCAGATATGGGTGCTTATGCTGCACGCAATGGTGAACCTAATTATTTATCTATGATAATTTTCGCAATATCCCTTAGTATGGTTGGCTGTACATTTTCAGTTTACTATATCGCACTTCCTAATATATTCGGTAATGATAGGTTGAACTTTTGGCTGTCTACATTGGGTACATTTTTTGCAATTGGTGGTTCCATTTGTATGATTGGTACGGGATTTACACCAACAGATCTTGTTTATGATACACATATACTTTTTGCAAATAATATTTTTCATTTCTTTCTAATCACTGCACTAGCATACACTATAGTCATTTATAGATCGGGGATTATTAAAATTAAATACGTATTTGGATACGGATTATTCTTTATATCAATTCTTATTTACGTTCTCATATTGCAATATGGTCCACCAGCAAACTCAGGACAGTCAGCATTAATTTTTCAAGTAACTTCACAAAAAATTATTGTAATTATATTTTGTGGCTCTGTATTACATCAAACATTTGGTTTTGAAAAAATTATAAATAAATAGAATATTGAAAGACCAATTGCAAACAAAAAAGAAATTAAGTAAACCAATAGAGTTTTTTCCTGAGCACCTGAATATTGACTTGCCAAAAGTTATTTATTCAATTTATAATAATAAAAAGCACATAAAATATTCTCATAAAATAAAAGGAAGATGGGAGAATCAGTATTTAGCTTTGAATTTTGTTCCAGAGATAAAAGAAGTATTACATTATGCTTGCAAAACTGTCAAGAATATATTGGGACACGATGTAATTGTCCCATATGAAGAAATGGGCTTCGCCACTAATGAATTTTGGTTCAATATAGCTGAGCCTGGACAACTAACTGATTGGCATGATCATAAAGAAGGAGCATCATTTTCAGGAGTGTACTACCTAGAGGTTCCCAAAAAATCTGGCGATATCTTATTTAGAATTAAACATGGAAACAACCTAAATGAACTTCAACTAAACTCAATAACAGGGAAAATGATATTATTCGATTCAAATATTGAGCATTCTGTGTCCATTAATAACAGTAATCAAGATAGAATTTCTTTGGGTTTTAATATTTATTTACTTCCTATTTGCTATGACAGTTTTTCAGTTAGATATTAATCGGGTAGATTACATTACTAGATTCACTAGTTGATGCATTTAAAATTATATAAAATAAAAAATTAAACTATAATTTGAAATAATTGATGAAAAGTTTGACACTATTATTCACCTTCACCTTGATTCTTATTCTCCACCAATTGTTAAAGCACTATGAAGAAATTAGTCATTAGATTTTCCATAATTTTATTCTTGGGTTATTGTTTTTATTATTATTTTTTAATTTGGATGACCCATATTTAATAATGCCATCAATAAAAAAAATTATTATTATGTTATTTTGGATGAGTATTGTAGGGGCATTAGTGATTTTAATAGATTTTATTTTTGTTATTCCAGATGAAATAACAGGAGCATTCTACTTTCTAGGCATAGGTATTGCTGCTTCAAGTGTTTTGAATTATTATAGATAATAATGACAAATAAATTTAAAAAAGCAATTGAAATATTTGATGGCTGGGCATTGAATGATAAAGATATTGGGATGGAAGAAAACCATACTTTCGCTGTAGAAAAAATGTTAAAACATATTACTAAAACAAAAAACTCACCATTTTCATTTATTGATGCTGGCTGTGGTAATGGCTGGGTAGTGCGTAAAATAAAAAGTTATCATTTGTGTGAAAAAGCAATTGGCGTTGATGGTTCTAAAGAAATGATATTAAAAGCAAAAAGACACGATCCTAAAGGATCATATATTCAAGCTGAACTTATGAATTGGAATCCGGAATCAAAGGTTGATGTTGTTCATAGTATGGAAGTTTTATATTATTTTACTAATCCACAGAAGTTAATTGAGCATATTGTTGAAAATTGGCTTTCAAATAGTGGTATGTTGATTTCAGGTATGGACTATTATAAAGAAAATCCAAATAGCCATTCATGGCCAGACGATTTAAATACTAGAATGACATTACTAAGTATTAAAGATTGGATTAAAGTTTTTAAGCGCTGCGGTTTAGAAAATATCGAAACTTTTCAGACCAATTCCAGTAATGATTTTCTAGGTACTTTGATAATATTTGGAAAAAAAAGTAAATAATGCTAAAGAAGTTAACTTATTCAATATCTTATTCTTTTTGTATTACCCTATTCATCAGCAGTATTATTTCCCCTCAAATTTCTATTTTAAATGGTAATAGCGAAAAGTTTAAAATTAGTCAGGAAAAAAAAATGAAAAAAACTGATTCGGAGTGGAGAAAAATTTTATCCAAGGAAGAGTATTATATCCTAAGAGAAAAAGGCACTGAGAGAGCTTTTACTGGAAAGTATGATCGTCATTTTGAAGAAGGACTTTACATCTGTGCTGGTTGTGGTAACCAATTATTTGATTCAAAAACAAAATATCAATCTGGATGTGGTTGGCCAGCCTTTTATGAAGCAATGCCTGAATCGGTTGATGAAAGTGAAGACAACAGTTTTGGTATGAAACGAATTGAAATCACATGCAGTAAATGTGATGGGCATCTTGGACATGTGTTTAATGATGGACCGAGACCTACAGGGATGAGGTATTGTATAAATTCGGCGGCAATGGAATTCAAAACAAAAGAAAAAGATGATTGATTGTTAATTATATTGTTAAGGGAAGTATATAGGTTGCAAATATATTGATGTCTTGTGCAATTTAAATTATTATTAACATTTAAGTTAATACATACAGCTCATTAAGCAACTTCAACTTTTAATTAAAAACGTTTATTTGAATAATTATCTATTCATATAAAGTGCAGCAACAATCGTTTTCAATAGTTGCGACTAAATATTCCTCACCATCTTTTTTATAACGTATGCAATCCTCAATATTAACATTTAAATCTATTTCGACTAAACCGCCAATATCCGTTAAGGTAACAACTTTATATTGGAAACCATCGATTTCGCCGCCGCCGCAATCACCGCAATTATTACCTGAACCAGTTGAGTTACAGCTTAAGAAAAATTGTAATAAATACGTAAAGAAGAATAATTTTAGCTTTATGCAAATATTAAGATATTGGTATGGTTTATCTGTTTTTTTCATATTCATTCATTATATTTTTGAAATCATCCATATTTTTTGCCTGCAATAATGGGCTACAATTTATATTCTCTTGTAGTGTTATAGAGGGTATGTGCCCATAGTTATGCCCAGGATATATATGTATATTTTTTGGTAGCTGCAATATTTTATTATAAATTGAATCATACATTAACTCAATATCACTTCTTGAACTAACCACTCTACCTGTTCTGCCAACAAACATAGTATCGCCAGTAAACAGTAATGGATTAAGTTTATAGCAAATTGAATCGTAATAATGTCCAGGTGTGTGCATTGCAATAAATTTTAATTCCCCAACCTTAAAATTCTGATAATCATCTAATGGTATAAAATTATTAGGGTTATATAAGTGATTAGATTCGGAGTGAGCTAAAATTTTTAAATTTGGATACTGTTTTAGATAGCTTTCAAGGTAGGCTATATGATCTTTATGACTATGAGTTATCAAACATGCTATTGGATTATTTTTTATGAATGGTTTTATCAAATCAAATTCTATTGAGGCGTCAATTAAAATAACTGCATTGGAATGGCTACATGTAATTAGATATGTTAGATTTTTATCATAGCCTCCCTGAAACGTACGTATTGTAAAATTAGTGTCTGGATTCATGAATTATTAACTGTATTGTTATAAAATTATGTAATTTAACTTTATAATACATTCAATTAATCAACTTTATGTTTAATTATGATGCAAATAATATAATGGAAAAGAAACAATTAGCTTGGTATCTTATTTTCGGTGGTCTTGCAATATTCTTATTAGAGTTTATTACTTCAATTTTATCATTCATTTCAAGTCACCCATTATTAGGGCTTGCATGCATTGCGATAGGCGCTGGTATTTTCTTTCTATTAAATGATGATTGATTACTAAAACTTATTAAAAAATTAAAGATGGAGAACGCAATGAAATATATTTTAAGTATACTTTTTATTTTAATGATCATGAGTTGTGGCAATGAACCTCAAAGAAAATCCATATCTACATTAAATACATTTAGTGACTCTACAAGTTACGCTTTGGGCGCTGACTTAGGAGAAAATTTAAAGCGTCAACAAGTTGATATTGATTATGATGTTTTTATCGCAGGATTAATGGATGGTAGGGAAACAGATTTAGTTATGCTTGACCAAAAACAACGGCGAGATGTTATGGCTTCGTTGCAAAGAAAGATAAGAGAGCAATCAAAATTAGAGGGAGAAAAAAATCTACAAGTTGCAGAACAATTTTTAGAGAAGAATAAAAAAGATAGAGATGATATCAATGAAACACCTACTGGCTTACAGTATAGAGTCATTAATGAAGGCAGTGGTGATAGACCAAATAAAACTGACCGTGTTAAAGTTCATTATGTAGGCAGACTTATTGATGGGTCAGTTTTTGATAGTTCTATTGAAAGGGGTGAGCCAACTGAATTTGGTCTAAATCAAGTTATAAAAGGATGGACTGAAGGTCTTCAGCTAATGAAAGTAGGAGCAAAATATGAATTTTTCATCCATCCTAAAATTGCTTATGGGGCTAGGCCAAGGCCAACAATACCGGCGAATAGTGTATTGATTTTCGAGGTAGAACTTTTGGATATCATAACTAAGAATTAAAATAATAATATTAGTTGAGTCTAAAGAGGATTCGAACTTGTCATCTATAGTTTAGAAAACTGTTGAACCGCTCCTAAAAACCCGATGCATAATTCAAACTTTTTTAGGATATGATTGGAATATATAGGAAAACAAAAAGGGAGCTAAAACGACTCCCTTTTTATGGCATCTATGATGAGAGAGTTATGAATCATTAGAAGTACCCCGGACAGGATTCGAACCTGTGACCCACAGCTTAGAAGGCTGTTGCTCTATCCAGCTGAGCTACCGGGGCATTAACTATTAAATCAGATGCTTTTTGCTATCATTATATTTTACAACTTTATGATGATTTTTCTCATAATAATAAATATGTTAATTCAAATCTATTGCATATGACTATGTTTTTTCATACCTATAGATAGATTTCCAATTAAACCTTTTATTTCGATGCTTTTTTGATTTTGATAGATAATCATTCTCAATAATTCCTTTAGTTTTCAAAATTGATTTTCTATATCTGTCAAATTTGATATTTGGGTCCCAATCAAGAAATTTTTTACCCAGCAATTCTTTATGTGAAATCTCACTCTCGTTTTTGATTATACTTATAATCTTGTTAGTTAATTTGGAACGTATTGTCTTTTTCTTATTTTGAATTGAATTAATTTTTCTACTAACGATTTCAACTTTTTTCATTGTATTATATTTTATGATATAGTTACTAATAGCTTTACTAGCCATTTCGTTTCTGTAATTAGAATTATCTAAATAAGTGTTTAATAATAAAAGTAACTGTTTTCTAGTTTTGAAATAATCTCCAGCATTGTTGTATTCTTTATAGTATGATTCATCGTACACTATGTATGGGATACCGCATAAATTCCCCTCTATTGTTGCATCAAGCCATTCCCCATATGTCTTTTTTGGAGATACACCAACGCAGCATTTTCTTAATATTTTAAAATATTCCTTTTTACTTTTGTAGTTATTATTAATTATCCATCTATATTCTTTTGATAACCTATGTGTATCTTTCATCATAGGAAACCAAACCTTAAAGTCATTTCGTTTTTTTCTAAGAGTGAGTATGGTTTTTTCAAAGTCTAAGAAATTCTTTTTTTCATCAACAGTGTGATTCCAAACAATTATTTTTTCATAAGTTCCACTTTTATTGGTTTTTATATTCTTTGGAATAATTGTATCTGGGAACATTTCTAATTTTTCATGTAATTGACCACATATTGAGCTTTTAAATATTTTACGTGCTTCTTCAAAGACCAATTGTTTTTGATAGGCTGTATTAACAAAGCAGCTTTCCATTTCTGTAATTCCAAAAATGGTATATTCAAAAATGCCTTCCCAATTAATTTTTGGTAATTCGAAAAGATGTAAATATCCTATTAATGGAGGATTGAGATTTGTATGTATATTAAAAAATAATTTTAATTTTCTACTAATTTCTGGTTGATGTGAAAAGATTAAATCGATTGGATATTGATCTAATTTCAATTTTTGTTTTAATTCATTCACATCAAAATGGATTCTATTCAGTGGATAATCGGGAATATTAAGATTAATAAAATATGTATTTGAAAAATATAATGATTTTCTCAATTTTTCTAATTCACTAAAATCCCTAGAATCTGAACTTGGTAGAATTATATACCAGAATATATCACTACGTTTTATGTTCATTTGGTTTATGAAAAGTGATAAGAACTCAATATAGCTTCTATCTTGCAGTGTATTGTTCTTTTTCGGTAGGGCAATATTTGGGTAGAGTAAGATTCTTATCATTAATTATAATTAAATGGTAAATTAAAGCATAAAAAAAGAAATAAAAAACTACCCCAAAATTAGTAATAAGAATACCACTTCTATGAAAAAACTAAGTGAATCTTTCATTCGATTTGTTAATCTATAAATTTCTTGACACTAACCGACGATAATTCGTACACTTACCGAGGAGAGAGATGGGGTTTTATCTCTATCCACTACCAAAGAATCAATAAAAACTAAAATGGAGGTCTTAGATGGCTGAAGTAGTTGCCAGTACTGGCGTTTCAAAAGAAAAAGGATATTTATATTATTTAGGTAAAGATGGCAATGTTTGGCGCTCTCAGATGGCGCGAGCAGGAAAGGGTGGAGGTAATGCTGAAAAAGTTGCTGATGCCGGTGTTTCCAGAGAATCTGGTTATCTGTATTATATAGATAAAAATGGTAATGTTTCTCGTTCTCCAATGGCGCGTGGACGAAAATAACCTAAAAATACACATTAATTGGAATAAAAGGCCCTTAAATATTGAGGGCCTTTTTTTTTATGTAAGATTTGTATTAATTTTGCTATATTTGAATAGCTGATTATACTAGCTACTCCGAGGAATTTTAATTTTTTGAGAAGAATTATGAAAAAAATTACTTTATATGTTATTTTATTGTCTATGGCAGTACCTTTGCAAGGTGATGGTCTCCAGTTGTTTGGATCAAAGAAATCATCAGAAAAAGAAAAAAGTAGCGATAGGCAAGAAAGAAGAAAAAAGGAAGAGGTAATTGAAGATTTTTCGGCTAGTGAAGTTACTACTAGGAAGAATATTGAATCTGTAATTCCAGTTAAACGTATCCCGAATGGATGGGTATTTCGTGATGAATTATTAGCTCCTTGGGAGTCCAATTTACCTGCGGTTTTATCTATCATTCCTGATACAACGGTAGAAGTGGTCTACCACGATGACAATAGAACCACCCGTGAGGGTTTTGTTTTACCGATAAAACGAGCATCTGTTGAGTTCCAGTACACATCTAGGTTGACCCACGAACTCATCATGCTAGATTTTGTGAATGTTGATTTTATTTACAGTACAACTAATAATAATGACTCTCATTTCATTCTTGAAGGAATTACAAAAAAAGTTAAACTAAAAGATACTGGTTTCCCTCAGCTTACTTCTTCAGATATAATTAAACATAAAGTTTTGATGGAGTATGGTACTCCTAAAGAGTTTGATGGAGTATGGCATATCTATCAGGATATAATCTCTACTTACAAGGTCAGAGAATTAGATGAAAGAAATATCAAAGTTGAGACCAAAAGCCTAAAAGTTGTAGAAAAATTAGAAAAGGCTATTGATGATACTTATTCTAAGCAAGGTATTGAATATAAAAAACGCTTAATGGTTCAAGGAATAGACATATAGCCATTACTGTGTGTAATATTTTAAATAAAAGGCCTTTCAACAAAGGCCTTTTTTATTTCCTTTTTTTGATTGTTATTTCTTTTCTTAACGGGTATGATAAACCTTTGATATCTGTGATTGAACTCAAAGGTAACTTGAAAACAAAAGCCTTTATTTTGAATCGTGAGATTGAACATCCATTACATATTCCATTGGATAGTTCATTAGCAAATTCAGATAGAAATCGGCTTGAGAATCTTGGACTTTTTAGTCAAGTTATTTGGATTACCGAACCGCTTGCAGATGGATCTATAAAACTAGTCTATACAGTTGTTGAATCCATATATAAAGTACCACCAATTGCACTCCCCACATATAATGAAGACTATGGTTGGTCAATCACAGGTGTATGGTCAATAAAGAATTTTATGGGAAGAAATCAAAATTTATCTATTGGTGGAAGTATTGGTGCTGAAGACACGTATGGTTTTAGTTTTAGTGATCCTTGGATTTTTGGTAATCATGTTTCATTAGGCATAAATATAGGGAGGACTCTATACAAGCATAGATTTTTAGATAGGGAAATTGATGTCAATAATTTTAGTGTAAAATTTGGAAGGTGGTTTGGTAGAAATATTAAATCAATGATTGGCTTAGATATTGAGGAAAAGAAATATTTTAATGAAAAGAGTTTTGATGTATTCAATTACTATGGTTTACTAGGTTCAATAAAGTACGATACAAGAGACATATTTTGGAGTCCAGGCAAAGGAGTTTTATTTAGTCATTCTTTGTACTATAGGAAAGGAATTTATCCAGAGGATTTTCAAACCACCCTATGGTCACAATCGTATTCAACATATTTTAAAATAAATAAGAGTGGAAAAAAAAGAGTTCTTGCACTAAATACAAAGGTAAAAAGAAAACTAGGCAGTAAAAATGAATTTTTTATCAATTATATTGGAAACTCTACAACTATACGCGGGTGGGATTTGCCTGACTCAAATTTATTTTATTCGCAATTAGAACCGTTCAGGTTTGGACATGAATCTTTACAGTTTTCTATTGAGATAAGGCAAGATATCATACCAAAAAAACTAATAAAAACCGGTATTGAATTTGGTTTAACGGTTGTTGCTTTTTATGATTTTGGGATGATTACAGATGATTGGAAAAATTTGAAGGAGGAATCTCTAATAAATGGTATTGGTGCTGGAATTAGAATTCCATTTCCTATTGTTGGTGTAATAAGATTGGATTATGGGTTTGGATTTCGAGAAGGTGTTTTTAATTCAGGCTCATTGCATTTGGGGATAGGCCAAAAATTCTAAAATAATTTAAGTTAGAGGATTTTTATTTGGTGCTAGTAATCCGCCTGAGATGATTATTTTTAGTCCTTCTTCAACTGTTAATCCAGTTTGTATTGTTTCAGCTTGGGGAATAATTAAAAAAAAACCTGATGTTGGGTTAGGAGTAGTTGGTACAAAAATATGATAGTAGGGGATTTCATTCCCATCTTTTGAGCTACCACTAATGAATGCCATTGTCCAAATGCCTTCTCTTGGGTATTGTATATAAACAACTCCATCAAATGCATCTGCTTTTTTATTTGTAAAAGTATCTGTTATTTGTTTCAATGTTGTATATATAATATTTACTATGGGTACTCTTTTTACAAGCTTTTCGCCAAACATAAAAATTTTTTTACCAATAAAATTTGTAACTATTAATCCAAGTACATATATTAGAATTAAAGTTAGTACTATCCCCAGTCCTGGAATATCTAGTCTAAAGTTTTTTAAGATTGGTTTTGATATTGTTTCCAAGCTGGTGAATAAATATCTAATGACAATAAAGGTTAGATACAGTGGCAATAAAGTTGCAATACCTGCAAATAATTTTGTTCTGAAATTTTGAATTATTTTATTCATGGTTTACTATAATCTCTTTTCAAAATGATAAATCTATACATTCATGCTTAAGAAGGAACTTCTTTTTATCAGAACCTGCAGAATATCCTCCAAGCTTTCCACTTTTATGTATGATTCTATGGCAAGGTATAATTAAAGCAATGGGATTTTTTGAATTAGCTTTGCCCACTGCTCTAACGGCCTTTGGGTTATCAATTTTCTTTGCAATTTGCCCATATGATTTCGTCTCACCAAATTTAACTTTAGCAACCTCATTTAGAGTTTTTTCATAAAATTTAGACATATTTAATTTGAATGGAACTGTAAATGATTTTCTTCCATATTCAAAGTATTCAACTAATTCTTCTCTGATTTGTTCACTAATGCTATACATTTTTTTTATCTCCATATCTGAAAAGACTTCATCCACAAATTCAAGCTTATAAACAAAATTTCTAGTAGTTTCTATTTTTAATTTGCCTATGGGACTTTGGAAAAAAAATATATCATTCATAAAGAATTTAATTCTATCTACGAATGTAATGATTGTTTCATTAATAGATGAACAAAATAAAATTTCCTTTAAAGAGGATTATTCTTAAAGCAGGATGTATTAAAGAAACTATTAATATTTTATAATTTTGCCCTTTCATCCATTTTAATTACAATTGGACTGGCAACAAAAATGCTGGAGTATGTGCCAATAATAACACCAATAATCATAGCAAATGAAAATGTATGAATGACTTCTCCACCTACAAGAAAAAGTATTAAAACCACTAAGAAAGTTGTAAGTGAGGTAACTATTGTTCTACTTAAAGATTCATTAATACTTCTATTAATTACTGTCTCAATATTTGTACTGTTTTTCAATACTTTAACATTTTCTCTAACTCTATCAAATATGACAATTGTATCATTAAGTGAATATCCTACAATAGTGAGAAATGCCGCAATAACAGCGAGCGAAATTTCATAGCCAAGAATTGAAAAAATACCTAATGTAATCAGGACATCATGGGTTAATGCTGCAATTGCACCAACGGCATATTTAAACTCAAATCGAATTGAAACATAAATGAGAATTAGTGCAAGAGCACTGATAATTGCTAATAGTGCATCTCCGCTTAATTCTGAACCTACCTTAGGTCCAACTTTATCAATTGAAAGAATGAAATCAGTTTTTCTTTCAGGTATGTAATCGGAATATATTGTGGCCAATTTTTCAGCTACTTTATTAGCAAAACTAGGAGGCTCGTTATCCAGACTTGCAAGACGAATGGCAACATTTGTTTTATCGCCAAAGTGTTTAATTTCCTCTTTGCTAAAATCAAAAATTTGGCCATCTATGGAAACATTTTCCATAGCAGATCTGATTTTATTTATATCTACAGGTGTAGTATAATTCACAGCAACAAAAGTTCCGCCTTTGAAATCTATACTTAATTTGGGCCCTCCATTAATAATTATTGATATTATGCCAGTTATTAAGAGGATTATTGAAAAACTGGTGGCGACAAATGTTTTTCCCATGAAATTAATATCGGTATCTTTTATAATTCTCATTTTACTATATACTTAATTTGGTAAGGGTTCTTTTTGATATGTAAGCAGAAAAAATAGTACGAGTAATGTAAACTGCGGTAAACATACTGATTAAAATCCCCCAAAATAACACGGTTGCAAAACCTTTTATTGGGCCAGTGCCAAACTGGTAAAGAACTAAAGAAGCAATCAGTGTAGTCACGTTTGCATCTATGATTGTAGTAATTGCACGATCATATCCAGAATCTATTGCCGCTTTGGGAGTCTTGCCTTTTCGTAGCTCTTCTCTTATCCTTTCAAATATTATAACATTGGCATCTATTGACATCCCAACTGTTAGAATAAGACCTGCAATACCTGGTAGTGTAAGAGTAGCTTGAAGTGATGCTAAAACAGCTAAAACAAGTAATATATTCCAAACTAAAGCAAAATCTGCGACAGTACCTGCTAGTTTGTAGTAGATTAACATAAAAACTAATACAGTAGCTAGGCCCAATAGAACTGCTTGGGTACCTTGCGAAATTGAATCGGCACCAAGGCTAGGACCAACAATACGTTCTTCAATTATATTAACTGGAGCAGGAAGTGCTCCAGCCCTTAATATGATGGCAAGATCTTTGGCTTCACCTAAGTTAGCAAATCCTTCAATCTGTGTTTTCCCACCTGGAATTTTTTCTCTTATTGAAGGTGCCATATGTACCTTTTTATCAAGTACAATTGCAATCCTTTCTCCAATATTTGCACCAGTAACCCTTGACCATGTTCTTGATCCTTCATTATTCATTGATAGTGATACAACTGGTTGCCCGGCAGATCCTCCACCGAGTGAACCCAGATCAGCTTTTGCTTCCTCTACTATTCCACCAGTTAATTCAGGTTCCTTTTCGAGATAATAAAGACGGTAGTACTTTTCAACAGAATTGGGTGATATTGATTCTGATTGTTGACTAAGTAGAAATTGACCCTTTGAATTATCTAATTTGGTTTTAACCTTATCTTGAATCAAAAATTTTCTAAATTGATATAGATTTTTTTCTTCAATCCCCAAGTCACCTTGAAGTGATGTTATTAGTGATGAAAAAGGTGCTTCTGAAAATATATCATCAATATCATCTACTTCTTTAGAGCTATTACTTGGATTAATATCTTGATCTCCAAATAATTCAGACACGCTTTTTGAATCATCCTGGTCATCAGTATCTATTTTGTCATTTGTTTTAATTTTCTGTGGTGAATCAGTTTCACCTTTGAGTTCAGTATCTAATTGTGAAATTATTGCATTAGTAGATGAAATGTCCTTGACTAAATAAAACTCAAGCAAAGCAGTACTTTGCAATAGTGCTCTTGCTCTTTCGGAATCTTGTATGCCAGCTAATTCTACAACAATGCGATGTTGACCTTGTTTTTGAATGGTAGGTTCGGAAACTCCAAATTGATCAATTCTATTTTGTAAAATTTCAAGAACGCGATTTATTGCGTCATCTGCTTCATCTTTTAAAGCTGATATTATTTGGTCTTGTGATGCTCCATATTCATGATAGTATCGTGAAAGTTTGATATTTCCCTTTTTTACGTTGTTTTCAAAGACTAGAAAAAAATCTTGGCTCAATTCAACTGAGTTTAATTTGGAATTATTAATTAGTTCTTCAAGTCGAGCATCTTTTAGCTGTGCAAGATTATTTACCAGTAGAGGTACGTCAGCTTCAAGGACAATATACATTCCNCCTTTCAAGTCAAGTCCTTGTTTGATTATTCTTGATTCAGNTTGTTGCAATTTACCAGAGATTCGTAATTCTTCCTTTTGTTCTTCTGTCATCCTTTCATACTTCCATGTTGGTTGNAGAGCATANATTGCCCAAGCGAGGATTATTCCAATAATNATGTATCTAGGTGTTAAGCTATTTTTCATTTAATTTAATTTTATGTAGATTAAAAGGCCGGTGAATATACTCTAGTGTCTCTCAGGGTAGCAAGAAAACAGACATTAAATTTATTTTGGGATGATATCCATGTTCTTGCCAACTTTTACAAATGAATTTATTGCAAAATCTAAATGTTTTTTAGTCATCTCTGCAGAAATTTGTACACGTATTCTAGCTTTTCCTTTTGGTACTACAGGATAATAGAAACCAATTACATAGATTCCTTCCTTGAGCATTTCACTTGCCATCTTTTTTGCTACTAACGCATCATATAACATAATTGGAACTATTGGATGGATACCATCTAGTATTTCAAAGCCAGCCTCTTTCATTTTTTTTCTAAAATATATAGTATTTTTCTCTAGTTTATCTCTAAGAATAGTGCTATTTGAAATTATTTTAAAAACTTCTATTCCGGCTGCTACAATAGATGGAGCAACAGAATTAGAAAATAGATATGGCCTAGAACGTTGCCTTAGCAAGTCAATGATATCTTTTTTACCCGTAGTAAATCCTCCTGAAGCTCCTCCCAATGCCTTTCCAAGGGTAGATGTGAAAATATCTATTTTATTCATTACATTATGATATTCTCCAGATCCTCGTCCAGTTTTACCGATAAACCCAGTAGCGTGACTATCATCAACCATTACAATAGCATCATATTTTTCTGCTAGTTGTGTGACTTCTTTTAATTTTGCAATATTGCCATCCATTGAAAATACACCATCAGTGGCGATTAGTCTGATTCTTGCATTTTGAGATGCTTTTAGTTTTTTTTCAAGGTCATCCATATTACTATTTTTATAGACATACTTTTGTGCTTTGCAAAGACGTATTCCATCGATAATTGATGCATGGTTCAGGGAGTCTGAAATAATTGCATCTTTAACACCTAAAATTGTTTCAAATAAACCCCCATTTGCGTCAAAGCATGATGTATACAAAATAGTATCATCAGTATAAAAAAAATCAGAAATTTTATGTTCTAGCTCTTTATGGATGTCTTGAGTCCCGCATATAAATCGTACTGATGCCATTCCAAATCCATAATTATCTAAAGCAGTTTTAGCTGCATTTATTAAAGCTGGATTATTTGCAAGCCCTAGATAATTATTAGCACAAAAATTAAGTACACTTTCTTCAACTGTTTGTACTTTTACGCTTTGTGGTTTTGTTAAGATTCTTTCATTTTTATAAAGACCATCATTAATTAAATCAGATAATTCTTTTTTGTAATAGTTATACATGATTTTTGTTTACCATTCTAAAACTATTTTACCGCAATTACGACTAGCCATTATTTCAAAAGCTTCATTGTAATTTTCAATTTTCAGTTTATGTGTTAGTACTTTAGAAATATTTAATCCACTTTTCAACATTTGAGTCATTTTATACCAAGTCTCATACATTTCTCTTCCGTATATCCCTTTTATGTTTAAACCTTTAAATATTACGTGATCCCAATTTACTTTAGTATTATTTGGGAGTAATCCCAAAAGAGCAATGTTGCCACCATTATACATATTGTCAAGCATTGAATTGAATGCAACTGAATTTCCTGACATCTCTAAACCTACATCAAAACCGCTGACCATATTTAGTTCATTAAAATATTCATTAATGGTGTCTTTTGATGTATTTATTGTTTTAGTTGCTCCCATTTTCATAGCTAATTTTAAACGGTAATCATTCACGTCTGTAACAACTACATTACGAGCTCCAACAAAATTACATATGGCTGTGGACATTAATCCAATTGGCCCTGCTCCAGTTATCAATACATCTTCTCCCGTAATATTATATGAAAGAGTTGTGTGAACCGCATTCCCAAAAGGATCAAAAAATGCTGCAATTTCGGAGTCTATATTATCTATTGGCCATATATTAGTTTCTGGAATGACAAGATACTCTGCAAAGGCCCCGCTTCTATGTATCCCTATACCAATTGTCTTGTGGCATAAATGTCTTTTCCCTGCCCTGCAATTTCTACAATATCCGCAAGTAATATGCCCTTCTCCTGAAACACGTTGCCCAGTTTTGTAATGTGTTACGCCAGAACCAATTTCTTCTATTACACCACAAAATTCATGTCCAATAATTAGTGGAAGATTTAAATTTCTTTGTGCCCATTCATCCCACTCATAAATATGTAAATCAGTCCCGCAGATTGCAGTATGCGTTATTTTAATTTTAACCTCATTTGCTTTGCATATTGGTTGAGGTACATCTTCCATCCAAATGCCATGACTGTCTGAGCTTTTGACTAATGCTTTCATATATAATTAATTTCGATAAATTTTAGTGTCTGAAGTTAAGGCCATTTAAAATAGATTAAATTTTTTTAATCTTTTATTAAGGGCAAAGTCAAAAACGTATCATAAATTTTACCTTTAATATTATAGAATTTAACTTAATGTCAAAAATATTAGCATTCACAAACCAAAAAGGTGGTGTAGGTAAAACTACTTCTGCAGTAAATGTGGCATTAAGTCTAGCTGTTACAGAAATTAAGACATTATTAATCGATCTTGATCCTCAAGCAAATGCAACGACAGGACTTGCAGATTTATTTAATGATTCAAGAGGTAATATTTATGAAACTATCTTAAAAGGGGAAGGAATTGAAAATGAAATCACTAAAACATCATTTCCAACTCTTGATATTATAGTTTCCACTAATGATTTAGTTGGCGCTGAAATAGAATTAGTCAATGTTCTGGCAAGAGAATATCAATTAAAAAAAGCATTAGAAAATATTCGAGATAAATATGATATTATAATAATTGATTGTCCTCCCTCATTAGGTATATTGACAATTAATGCATTGACTGCTTCTGATTCTATTGTAATACCGATACAATGTGAATATTATGCTCTAGAAGGACTTGGACAATTGCTAAATACTGTAAGATTAGTTCAACGAAACTTGAATGAGAATTTAGAAATTATCGGTATCCTAATGACTATGTATGATTCTAGATTGAACCTATCAAAACAAGTTGTAAATGAGGTCAATAGTTTTTTTAAGGAAAAATTGTTTAAAACATACATTCATCGTAATGTACGATTAAGCGAGGCTCCTGGTTTTGGTAAACCTGCTCTTTTATATGATGCCAATTCTACAGGCGCTCAAAATTATATGAATTTAACTGAAGAGATCTTACAACGTGTCAAATAATAGATTAGGTAAAGGTTTAGAAGCATTAATTCGGTCAAAGACTGAAATAGACCTAAAACCACCAAAAAAAAGGGTAAGCTCAAAACCGGTTGTAACTGATATTGCAATTAATAACATATCTCCCAATACCCAACAGCCTAGACGAAATTTTGATAAAATTGCCATGGATGAACTAACTAAATCAATAGAAGAAAAAGGGGTTATAACACCAATTACGGTTAGAAAGGTAAAAAACAGGTATGAAATCATTGCTGGCGAACGTAGATGGCGGGCAGCGAAATTAGCAAAGAAAAGAAAGTTACCTGCTTATGTAATAACTGTAAAAAATGAAGCAGAAATTATGGAAATCGCTTTGATTGAGAACATACAAAGACAAGATCTTAATGCAATGGAAGAATCAGAAGCATATTCTGTACTGAACTCCAAGTTTGGATTGTCGCATGAGAAAATAGCCAAAGCTGTAGGAAAAAAAAGGGTTACCATATCAAATTCATTGAGACTTCTTAAATTGCCATTAGAAATTCGTAAAAGTCTGAGGTCTGGTTCTATAACTGCTGGTCATGCAAGGGCTATACTGCAAGGCAAAACAACAAGCGCAATGAATAAAATTTGGAGAACAATTCTAGATAAAGATCTTAGTGTGAGAGCTTCTGAAAACCTTTTCAAAAAAACAATAAAACAACAGAAAAGCAGGAATTCAAAATCAAAACAGTTACTAGAAGTTGAAAATCAATTAATTCAAACACTAGGTACAAAAGTGAATATCAAGCACAAGAAAAATAGTGGAAGTATTGAAATTTTTTATTTTTCAGAAGATGATCTTGATAGAATAATCGATCTTATAAATTCAATATCATAACCTAATTCATGAAATCAAAAAAGTATACTGTTTTGTTTATCCCCGATAGTGAAAATAATACTCGATCATATCATTTTTCCAAGAGGACTTTTTTGGTAACCTCATCCATTCTTTGCCTATCATTTATTGCTAGTATATTTAGTTTTTATTATCTACATATAAAGTCTAAAGAATATTCTAAAATAAAACAAAATTATCATAAGTTTGCTATGGAACGTACTAGAATATTAGATCTTTCAAGAGACCTTGAACGTATTATTCAAATGGATGATTTAATTCGTTTATCATTAGGTTCTAAAATAGACTTGGAATCAAAACCTATTCTAATTGATTCTTCAATCAATTTATATCAATCTAGAACAAACCAAATTAGCTATGTAGAGAACATACCTTCTGTTGCACCGATAAGTGGTTTTGTTAGTCAAAGATCAGAGGATTTAGCTTTGTATATTAAACAAAGTCACAATGGAATTGATATTGTTTCAAAAGAGGGATCGCCTATTCTTGCTTCAGCATCAGGAGTTGTTGTGTTTTCAGGATGGACTTATGAATTTGGTAATATGATAATCCTTTACCATGGTGATGATTATTTTACTCACTATGCCCATAACCAAGAAAATTTTAAAACCCAATTGGATTTTGTTGATCGTGGTGAAGTGATAGGATTGGTTGGCAGCACAGGTTTATCATCCGGTCCTCATTTACATTTTGAGATTTGGCATAAATCTACTCCTGTAGACCCATTTATCTTTTTCCCTGAATATTATCCATCAGATTTAACTTTTAAAAATGAGTAATATTAATTTCCAAAATGTTCATACAATGATTGGTGCGGATGCAAAAGTAAAAGGACCTATCTACTTGAAAGAGGGAATAATTGTTTACGGATGTGTTGAAGGTGACATAGAAACGGATGGTCCTGTTAGGATTGCTCAAAATGGTATTGTAGATGGTAATATAAAAGGAAGCGATATAAGAGTTGGTGGGGTAGTTAACGGCAACATTAAATCTAATGGACAAGTAGTTCTAGGCAAAAAATGCGAACTAAACGGAGATATCACATACAGGAAGCTTCTAATTGAGGATGGAGCAAAATTTGAGGGTAAATGCGATATTTTAGAAGAATTAACCGATAATTAATTATTTCTTTGAATTCTATGGGAAAAAATTATAATCCTGATCAAAATAATTTTGGAAAACAATTTATGGAAATGCAAAAAATCATCAATCGGTCAGGGCCAGTTGCAGCTTCATCATATGGTCTAATTACATCCATATTAATTTTTACTTATTTTGGATGGTACATTGATAAGCTTAGTGAGTCAACCCCTATTGGAACTTTAACTGGATTATGCATTGGTTTGACTGTTGGTTTTTATCATCTTTATAAAATTATATACAGAAAAAAATGAAATTTTTTTTATCTGGATTATTTTTATCTTTTTTAGTTTTATCGATTTTGATTATTTTGTTAAGACATTACCTTTTTGAACTAACCATCGGTTGGTTTTTACCAGCATTAGCTGGGATGGTTACTGTTTACTTTGTTCTAAAGGCATCAAAAAAAAGTTCAATAAATTTGACAAAGACAATTGCAATAGGATTTATTATAAAGATGTTTTATTATGGAATTTCATTAGTATTATTAATCCAATATTATACTTTCCAACCCATCGTGTTTATTTGTAGTTTCACGGGCTTTTTTTTGGTGCTTCATATAGTTGAAGCAATATTAATTAAACGTATTTCAGTATTAAAAAGACCTAACTAAAAATACAACAATATTTGTATGATCGTAGCTGCAGAAAGCCAGTCTTCTAAAAGTGTTAAAGAGCAGGTCGGAGATTTTATCATAGGTCATGTTTCCAACACTACCTCTGGACATCATATAATTGACAAATCAGGTTCTACTTTATTACAATATATTTATAGCAATTATGGTATCGATTTTAGTATTTCGAAACACGTTTTTATGTTATGGCTTGTTGCATTCATTTTAGGTCTGGTCATTATAATTCCAGTTAGAAGTTATTTAAAGAAGGATAAGCACATTCCAAGCGGATGGACAAACGCAATCGAGGCAACAGTTCAATTTATTCGAGATAGCATTGTAAAGCCAAATGTAGGGGAAAAATGGGTTATGACCTGGTGCCCAATTATACTTACCTTCTTTTTCTTCATATTATTTGCAAATGGCATAGGCATGATTCCGATTTTTGATACCCTGGGCGCTTTAAATCGTTTTGTTTTTGAACCGATATTTGGTGCACCCTATTCAGAGGATAATTTCATAAACCACTTATTGCATGGTGGGGCTACAGCGACTGGGAACTTCAATGTTACGGGTGCACTTGCGACTATAACATTTTTTTCAATAATGATAGCTGGAATTTTAGCACATGGTTTTACAAAGCATTGGAAAAATCTTGTCCCCCATGGGCTACCCTGGCCAGTATACATTATCTTAGTGCCCATTGAAATAATGGGTCTTTTTGTAAAACCATTTGCGCTTACAATGCGCTTAGCAGCAAATATGACAGGTGGACATATTGCTCTACTTGCTCTTTTATCTTTGATGGCAATTTTTGGTGATATGTTTCACAGTACTGCAGCTGGAATTGGTGTTTCATTTATTTCTGTACCAATGGCTGCAGCTATTGCAGGTCTTGAAATAATTGTGGTTCTTGTTCAGGCCTATGTTTTTACGCTTCTAACTGCAGTATTTATTGGTATGGCAATACATGTCCACCATTAAAAAATATTAATTAATAAAAAAAGGAAAAAAAAATGACAGCAACTTCATTTATCCCAATTGGAATGGGACTGATTGTAATAGGTGCAGGGCTCGGAATTGGGAAATTTGCCGCAGCTGCTGCTGAAAGCATAGCCCGCCAGCCCGAGGCTGCAGATAAAATAACTGGTGCAGTTAATCTGCCACTCTTCCTTCTCGAAGGGGTCGCTATTCTTGCAGAGGTGTTCACATTTTTAATGCTTATTCTATAATTGGCATTAAAGATAGTTATGAATCAGCAGAAATTAAATTTGAAAGCAAGTGACATTCACGAGTCTACTTTAGCTTCAGGCAATCAACCAAATCCTTTAGTCAGGCTAGATCCTGGACTTTTCATATGGACTATTCTTACTTTTTTGATACTTTGTTATGTTCTAGCCAAATTTGCTTGGAAACCATTACTTAAGGCTCTGAATGCTAGAGAAAATGCGATAAAGGCATCATTAAAGGATGCAGAAAATGCTCAGAATGAAATAAAACGATTACATGATGAGTCGGAAAATATAATTGCCAAAGCTCGTTCTGAGGCTCAAGAAATAAGGATGGAAGCAAAATCTGCTGCTGAAAAGATAAAAGTTGAAATAAAAGCCCAAACTGAATTAGAAGCAAAAAAGCTCAAAGAGGAAGCAAATATTCAGATAAATGTGGAGAAGGATAAGGCTATATCAGAGATTAGGCAGGAAGTCGTAAACCTTACTATTTCAATCGCAGAAAAGGTAATTAAAAAAAACCTTTCAACACAGGATAACGTGGATATAATTGAACAATCAATCAAGGAATTAAGGGATTATGAAGCATAAAATAAGTCCTAAGAACCTTGCACAAGCATTGTTTGATGTGGCTGAAAAGAACAATTCACTAAACCAGGTTAAACATTCGTTTGCTCATTTAGATGAACTTATCTCAGATAACAGTCAATTTCGTGCATTTATTCAGTCAAAAAAAATCAAAGCTAGTAATAAAGCTGAAATATTAGGTAAAATATTATTGGAACAAAGCCACCCTTTAGTAAATGAGATTTTTTCATATTTTAAAGGTAGTAATGCGCCTAATGAACTCCATAAAACATTTATCCTTTTCGATTCATTATATAAGAAAAGAAAAAACATAGTGGAAGTTAGAGGTGTAGTTTCTTCAAAGATGAGTGATGAAGAAATATTGTCTCTGAAAGCATCCCTTGATGATATTCTTGGGAAAATAACTAAGCTTTCCGTAGAAACAGACCCAAGCATCTTAGGTGGCATCAAGCTTCGAATTGAAAATACCTTTTTAGATGCTTCAATTCAAAACCAATTACAGAGTCTTCGCACAGGACTTCTGCAAAAATAATACTGTAGGAAATTATGGAAATAAATACTAGTCAATTAACACAATTACTCCGTGAGCAGATAGAAAAATTTGATGGCTCTGTTAACATCTCAGAAGTTGGTGAGGTTTTGGAGGTAGGGGATGGTGTAGCTCGAGTGTCAGGACTTGAAAATGTAATGAGCTCAGAGCTAGTTGAGTTGCCGAATGATGTTTTTGGGATGGCGCTCAATCTTGAAGAAGATAATGTGGGGCTTGTTTTGTTTGGTGAATCACGTCTTGTAAAAGAAGGTGACCTTGCCAAAAGAACAGATAGGGTTGTTGAAGTCCCCGTTGGAGACGCAATGCTCGGTAGAGTGGTGAATCCTTTAGGCCAGCCAATCGATGGTAAAGGTCCCATTAAAACAGAACACACCTTGCCAATAGAAAGAAAAGCATTAGGTGTAATGGCCCGTTCTCCTGTAAATGAACCACTGCAAACAGGAATAAAGGCAGTAGATAGCATGATTCCCATCGGTAGGGGGCAGAGGGAATTAATTATTGGAGACAGACAAACAGGAAAAACAGCAGTGGCTATTGATGCCATAATAAATCAGAAATATACTCATAATACTGATGCACCTGTGTTCTGTATTTATGTTGCAATTGGACAGAAAGCTTCAACTGTTGCTGCATTGGTTCAAGAGCTTGAGAGTAATGGGGCAATGGAATACACTACAGTGGTTGCTGCAAATGCATCAGATCCTGCACCAATGCAATACATAGCGCCCTACGCAGGAGCTGCTATGGGCGAATATTTTAGAGATAATGGAAAGCATGCCTTGATTGTTTACGACGATCTTTCTAAGCAAGCTGTTGCATATCGACAGATGTCATTAGTGCTTCGTCGGCCACCAGGTCGAGAGGCTTTCCCAGGAGACGTATTTTATTTACATAGTCGTCTATTAGAGCGAGCATCAAAGCTCTCTAAAAATTTAGGTGGAGGTTCTTTGACTGCATTACCAATTATTGAGACTCAAGAAGGGGATGTTTCTGCGTACATTCCAACGAATGTAATATCAATTACTGATGGTCAAATATACTTGGAAACAAATCTATTTAATTCTGGGATAAGACCAGCTATTGATGTTGGCTTATCAGTGTCAAGGGTTGGAGGTAATGCCCAGATAAAAGCTATGAAGTCTGTTGCTGGAACACTGCGCCTAGATTTAGCTCAATATAGAGAGCTAGAGGCTTTTGCAAAATTTGGTTCAGACTTAGACCAGGCAACTCTTTCTCAACTAACCCGTGGAGAAAGGATGGTTGAGATATTGAAACAAAATCAGTATGTACCTATGGATGTGGAAAAACAGGTAGCAATAATATTTGCGGCATCAAAGGGCCACTTAGATGATTTATCTGTTGATCAAATCTCAGAATTTGAATATGGCCTTTTTGAATATTTAGATGCAAATGCAAAAGATAGTTTAGATTCTATTGTCAAGGATGGTGTAATAAGCGATGAAGCAGAAGAAATGCTTGATAAAGCAATCAAAGAATATAAGGCAGGATTTAAAGCTTAACCTCTATGGCAAATCTTAAAGACATTCGTGATAGAATTAAATCTGTAAAAAGTATTCAGAAAGTAACCAAAGCCATGAAAATGGTTGCTGCAGCTAAAATGAGAAGAGCGCAAGAGCGTATGGAACAGGCGCGACCTTACAGCAGTTCGCTCTCTGAGGTAATTGAGCATCTTTTACCAGATATTGAAATTGGGAGATTGCCATTACTAGATTTAAGGAAAATACAGAGGAAAGCTTATGTAGTCGTATGCGCTGATCGTGGCCTTGCAGGAGCATTTAATTCAAATTTGCTTAAAATCGCTCAAAGAGAAATTGATGAATTTGGAAAAGATAAAGTTGATATATTTTGTATTGGGAAAAAAGCACGAGATTATTTCGCATATAGAAATTACAATATAATAGAAAGCCATATTGATTTCTGGGCAGAAATGGAGTTTGAGAATGCAATGATGATAGGTAGAAGTGCAATAGACCATTTCACAAGTGGTGTTGTGGATGAAATTCATGTTGTCTATAACTATTTTGTTAATGTTGCGCAGCAGGAAGTTAAGTCTGAGATATTATTGCCGTTAAATTATGAATCAAATAAAAGTGGGTCCAAAGATAGGCTATATGAGCCTTCAAAGGAAGAATTAGTAAATACATTAATTCCACGGCACCTTAACGTGCAAATGTGGAAATATTTACTTGAGTCGTATGCTAGTGAGCAAGCCGCACGTATGCTTTCTATGGAAAATGCAACTTCAAATGCGCAGGATATGATTAAAGATTTAACGTTACAATTTAACAAAGCCAGACAAGCCTCCATAACCACTGAAATGCTTGAAATCGTAAGCGGTGCTGAAGCTCTAGATTAATAAAAAAGGATATTATCGTATGCCAAAAAATGGAAAAATTTCACAAGTAATGGGTGCAGTAGTCGATGTTGTATTTAATGACGGACATCTACCAGATATTTATAATGCATTAACAATTGATAGGGGTGATGGAGAAACTCTTGTACTTGAAGTAGCACAACATATCGGTGATTCAGTAGTTCGTACGGTTGCGATGGATACAACTGATGGGTTAGTAAGGGGTGACGCTGTATTAGATACTGGTGAACCCATATCTGTGCCAGTTGGTGAGAAGACATTGGGTCGGTTATTTGATGTGCTAGGAAATACTATTGATGAGAAAGGCGAGTGTGAAACTGATAGTAGAAACCCCATTCATCGTCCTGCTCCAAAACATGAAGACCTAGCAACTTCAACAGAAGCTTTAGTAACAGGTATTAAAGTTGTCGATTTAATGGAGCCTTATACTAGAGGAGGGAAAACTGGTCTTTTTGGTGGTGCAGGAGTAGGTAAAACAGTATTAATTCAAGAATTAATCAGGAATATTGCTACTGAGCACGGTGGTTATTCAGTATTTGCTGGAGTTGGTGAAAGAACGCGAGAAGGTAATGACTTATATGCAGAAATGACTGAATCTGGAGTTATTGATAAAACAACAATGGTTTTTGGGCAAATGAATGAACCTCCAGGTGCTCGATTGCGTGTGGCATTGAGTGGATTGGCTATGGCAGAATTTTTTCGAGATGATGAGGGAAGAGATGTTTTACTTTTTATTGATAACATTTTCAGATTTACTCAAGCAGGTTCTGAAGTATCTGCACTACTTGGTCGTATGCCTTCAGCAGTTGGATACCAACCAACTCTATCTACAGAAATGGGAGATCTTCAAGAGCGTATTACCTCAACCAAAAATGGTTCTATTACATCGGTTCAAGCTGTATATGTTCCTGCAGATGATCTAACAGATCCAGCACCCGCTACTGCATTTGCTCATTTAGATGCAACTAGCGTTCTAGAACGAAAAATTGCCGAACTTGGAATTTATCCTGCGGTTGACCCATTAGCCTCTACTTCAAGAATCTTAGATCCTAGAATCATAGGTGATAAGCACTACAATGTTGCACGCGATGTCCAATCCGTTCTTCAACAATACAAGGAATTACAAGACATCATTGCTATTTTAGGTATGGATGAGTTATCAGATGATGATAAACTAACTGTCGCAAGAGCAAGAAAAATTCAGAAATTTATGTCACAACCATTCTTTGTAGCTGAACAATTTACAGGTACTCCTGGTAGATATGTAAGTTTAGAGGATACTGTATCTGGATTTGATGCAATTTTAAAAGGTGAGGTTGATAATCTACCAGAAAATGCTTTTTCATATGTAGGTACAATTGATGAAGCGATAGAAAAACATAAAAAATCTGCTTCTTGATGCAGTTGTTTAATTTAGATATAGTAACACCCATTAAGGAGGTAAAATTAGGAGAGATAAATTATCTAAGATGCCCTGGTATAGATGGCTCCTTTGGAATTATGAATAAACATAGGGAAGGAATAATAGCATTGACAATTGGTGAAATAAAAATTACAAAAGACGGGAAAAGTGAATACTATGCAACTGGAGGAGGTTTCGCAGAGATTTTAGATAACTCAGTTAAGTTAATAGTTGAATCAGTTGAAAAATCAAGTGATATCGATTCAGTTCGTGCTCAGAAATCCCTTGATAGAGCAAATCAAAGAAAGATTGAAAAGGATTCTGAAATAAATAATATACGAGTGGAAACATCACTTTTAAGGGCATTGAATCGTTTAAGAGTTTCAAAAAGATAAATTTTTAACTAATAATTTATAATTAAACCGCTTGTAATTTACCTGCGGTTTTTTTTTAAAAGTAAATATGATTAATTATGTTTAAACGTACACACAATTGTGGACAAATTAGGGATAATGACCTCAGTAGCATTGTCCAATTAAATGGTTGGGTAAATAAGGTTAGGTTGCATGGACAAATTATTTTCATAGATATTCGTGATAGGTATGGTAAAACACAGATTGTATTTGATGCTAATGAACATAAAAATGATTTTGAAAATGTTAAGAAAATTTCGATGGAAGATATCCTATCCATACGCGGAAAAGTTAGGAAAAGAGAAAAATCAGCAATTAATCCAAATTTACTTACTGGCGAATTTGAGGTTCTAGTTTTTGAATTTATTGTACTCAATGAATCGAAGCCATTACCATTTATGTTAAATGATAGAAGCAATGCAGAGGAAGATCTTAGGCTGAAATATCGTTATCTTGAACTCAGAATTGATGAATTACAAAAAAATCTTATTATTCGACACAAGGCTTATCAGGCGACCAGAAACTTTTTATCAAAAAATAATTTTGTGGAAATAGAAACACCTATGCTTATGAAGTCAACTCCGGAAGGAGCAAGAGATTATCTAGTTCCTAGTAGGGTTCACAAAGGTAAATTTTATGCTCTACCTCAATCTCCGCAAATTTATAAACAGATTTTGATGATTTCCGGTTTTGATAGATATTTTCAAATTGTAAAATGTTTTAGAGATGAAGATCTTAGGGCTGATAGGCAACCTGAGTTTACGCAAATTGATATTGAAATGTCATTTGTTGAAGAAGAGGATGTTTTTAGCTATATGGAAGCCCTTACAAAACATATTTTTAAAGTTGTCAGCGGAATTGAATTACCAGAAACCTTTCAAAGATTAACATATTCTGAGGCAATGGAAACTTATGGGACAGATAAGCCAGACCTTAGATTTGATATGAAACTTATAGATGTTAAAAAGTTTACTAATATATCTGAATTTAATGCTTTTCGTGATGTAGAGATGGTAAAAGGTTTAGTTGTAGATGGAGGAGCTAAGTATTCAAGGAGGATAATTGATTCATATACAGAATTTGTCAAGAAATATAAGGCAAAAGGCTTAGCATGGATGAAACATCAAAATGGCCTATTTGAAGGCGGTATATCCAAATTTTTTAATTTAGAAATCCAGCAAAAAATGGCTAAAAAATTAAAAATGGTTGATGGTGATATTTTATTTATGATTGGCGATGATTCAAAAGTTGTTTTAACAGCTTTAGGAAAACTCCGTGATGAAATTGGGAAAAATGAAAAATTAATTGAAAAATCTAATTACTCTCCAGTTTGGGTTACCGAATTCCCTATGTTTGAATTTGATGATGAAGAAAATCGTTTTTTCGCAATGCATCACCCATTTACAGCTCCAAGGGAAAGTGATATGAAGTTATTAGAAACAGATCCTTCAAATGCGTTGAGTCGTGGTTACGATTTAACTATGAATGGTTATGAAATTGCAGGAGGGTCTATAAGAATTCATTCGCCAGAAATTCAGGAAAAAATATTTAAATTATTAGGATTAAATATTGATGACGCTATCGAAAAATTTGGGTTTTTAGTAGAGGCATTATCATACGGAGCTCCACCACATGGAGGTATAGCTTTTGGATTTGATAGGCTTGTGATGTTACTTGCGGGTACAGAAAATATTAGAGATGTAATTGCCTTTCCAAAGACTACCTCTGCAGCCTCATTAATGGATGATAGCCCTAGCAGGGTCAGCGATTCACAGTTAAAAGACTTAGCTATTTCCATTAAAAGTGGAAATTAATAAGTTGCCTAAACGTTTATAAATGTTATTAAAAACTATATTTTAATTTCAAAATAATCTATGCTAAATAAAGTTAGACCATAGAAAATAAAGGTAACAATAATGGAAATAAAAAGGCTTAAATAAAATTTAATACCGAGATT
>PBFM01000001.1 GCA_002718655.1 Fidelibacterota bacterium | reverse complement strand
AAGAATATGATGATGAAGAAGAATATTTAGATGATGAGGAATATGAAGATGATGAGGAATATGAAGATGATGAGGAATATGAAGATGATGAGGAATATGAAGATGAAGAAGATGAAGAAGAATTATCTGATGAAGCAGAAAATCTAGGATATACGATTGATTTGGCACTTGGCTCACCAAGATTTGTTAATTCTGTATTAATGGATTGGAACTCTAGTGTTGATCTCAGAGCAAGTGTTGAATTCCCCATTTTGATGCAGCTGATGGGGGCTAGGTTTAGATTTGGTTTTGAGGTTGGTTCATTTAGTTTTGAAAATGCAAAATTTAATAAGATTGGTGATAATGTTATTGAGATAGATGAGAAATTCAGTGGCATAACAGCTATGGGTATAGTTTCTTTTCCCGCTGGTCCTGGGAAAATAAAATTTGGAGTAGGTCTTGTTGGGTCCTCAGCTGGATTTTCAATGGAAGCATCTTATGGTATCCGTATTGGAGGCATGGTTGACATAAGGGGTGGGATACGATCAACTGAAGCCATAATGGCAAAAACTTCACAGTCAGTTGAGCTTGGACGTGCAGGTTGGATGGATGGACAAATCGTTTTAGGGGTAAATCTTTAATTAATTCATATCCTTAGATGAAAATTAGACATTACATAGTATCCTTTTTATCCTATGCCTTATTTGGTGGGACTTGGTTATTTTCTCAGACCGTAAATTTCATTCCGGCTGGACAGGTAGCTGGTTATGTTAAATATAATGTTACCGTTAAAAATGCATCAGGGAATGATGGAGCTGGCGGATTTAAAATTGATGGTGATTCATTTACTGCTTCAACCAATTATTTTGTACAGGTCTCATTTGATGGTGGCTCAACCTGGCATTACATTGAAAATGCTTTTGCAACCCAAGGTACTTGGATTGGTAGCGGAATGTTCAAGTCAGATGCTAATGGGGAATTCTTTATTGAGTTTTCACATGCCAGATTAACATCACTAGCTGCCTGGCCAGGGGATAATGGGACAATAAATTGTCGTTTAACAAATCAGGCTGGGAATACTCCTTACCCCGGTCCTGCAGGATCTGGATTTACCCTTGATCTAGAGCTACCATCCATTAGTACAGCAAGTATTACATCAGATAATGATGATCAAGCCTGGGCAATCGCAGGTGACGTCATAACAGTCAGTTTTACCAGTTCAGAGGCTCTTAGTACAGATTCAGAATATCCAATCTCAGGAAATATCTCAGGAGTTAACATCAACTCTAGTGGCTCAGGAACAAGTTGGACAGCTTCAAATACAGTTTCGACTCACGCTGAGGGAGCTGCAACTTTTGACATATCATTTTACGATGTAAATGAAAACCTTGGAGGTTCATCTCTAAGTACAACCACTGATGGCTCATCAGTAACTATTGATGTAACTACTCCGGTAATTACAACGTCCATAGTATCAAATAATTCAACAAATACACTTGCAAAATCGAATGATGTCGTAACCTTGTCCATAGCATCTACAGAGCTATTAAAGACTGCTCCTACAGTGACCATTGATGGTAATAGCATTACTCCTAATCCTAATACCTCAGCTTCTTCCTATACTGTAACAAGAACCATGGCAGACGGAGATACACAAGGTTCAGTTGCTTTTATAGTTTCAAACATCAAGGATAGAGCTGGTAATCAGGCTTCAAATCAAACTACAGCTAGCGATGGAACAAATGTTACTTTTGATTCAGTTGACCCAACACTTAGCAGTGTTACCATAGCATCAAATAATACAATTAGCAGCTCATTGGCTAAGCCTGACGATATTGTAACTTTAACCTTTTATACTTCTGAAAAAGCGCAAGTACCAGATGTGACGATTGCTGGGGAGAATGCTACTGAAGCTAATGATAACGGTGATCAATTGACTTGGACTGCAACCAAAACGATGGACCCAGAAGATGCAGATGGAACAGTAGCCTTTACAATCGATTTTTATGATCTAGCAGGAAACCAAGGTACTCAAGCTACAGCTGTCACTTCAGGGGGTAGCATAACCTTTGACAAAACTGCGCCAGCAACAAATACCATAACAGTTGCATCCAGTAATTCAAATGCGACTCTTGCAAAAACAGGTGATGTGATTACTGTTACCGTTGTCGCTAGTGAAAATCTCCAAACAGATGATGATTTAACTCCATGGGGTATATCTTCAGCATCCATAGCTGGCCAATCCATAGCTGCAAGTAATATTAGTACATCAACTGCTACCAATTGGGAAATCAGTTATACATTGACAGGTGCAGAGAGTGATGGTTCTGCAGGATATGCATTTACTCTAGCGGATGCTGCAGGGAATACAACAGATGTATCCTCTGCTGGAAGTGCCGTTGCAATTGATAATACCAAACCTACGTTAACCTTGGTAAACATTGAATCGAATAATGCAAATAGTTCTTATGCGAAAGAGGGAGATGTAATTACACTTACACTTACATCAAGCGAGGATCTAATTGGTAATCCCACCATATTTCTAGCAGGTAGAAGTGCAACTGTTGCAGCTGTTGGCGGATCCGCAACTGATTATACAGCATCATTAACAACGAATAATACAGATACGCAAGGAAATGTCGCAATTTCCATTGCGTTCTCCGACTTAGCAGGTAATGCAGGTGATGCGGTCATAGCAACAACAAACAGTTCTTCAGTATTTTATGATAGAACTGTTCCGACTCTCAGTGCAGTAACCATGGCTTCCAATAATGCAAATACTGCTTATGCAAAAGAAGGTGACATTGTAACCATATCCTTTACTACTTCTGAAAACATTCAAGACACAGATGATGCTTCACCACCAGCTGCGACAATTGGTGGTGAAACTGCAACTGTTTCAGGAAGTGGAACATCTTGGTCTGCAGCTTATACAATGCAAGATGGAGATACAGAAGGAGACCTTGCATTCACATTGGATTTTACCGATATCGCAGGGAATAGCGGTTCGCGTGTTACGACATTAACTAGTGGAAGCGTGGTAAAATATGATGAAACGATTCCTACTTTAACAACGGTCGATATTGCATCAAATAATAGTAATGGTGCCACTCTTGCAAAAGTTGGTGATGTCATAACCGTTTCCATAACTGCAAGTGAGAACATCCAGACTCCAACTGTAACAATTAGTGGGGAAGCAGCAACAATCGCAACAGGAAATAATGGAGAAAGTGTTTTTACCGCAACCTATACAATGCAAAGCAGTGATAATACTGGAACAATCCCATTCACCGTAGATTTTTCTGATTTAGCAAATAATGATGGCGCACAAGCTACTGCTACTGTAAATGATGCCGATGGCAATGTTACTTTTGATAAGCAAGCGCCAGCTTTTTCCACTGTAACTATTATTTCAAATAATTCAAATAATACTGCATTGGCAATCGTAAATGATGTCATTACCCTAAATTTAACCTCCGATGAAAACATTAAGACCGGTTCGGATCCTACCATTACCATTAATGGTAACAACACAACCATTACTAGAAATTCAGCGACTTCTTTTACTGCTACTTATTCAATGTCTAGTCCTGCAGATGATGCAATTGATGGTTCATCCATACCCATAAGCATTAGTGCTTATACGGATGCAACAGGGAATGTGGGTGCAACTGTTACGGCGACTACTGATGGATCTGCCGTAACGTATGATAATACACTTCCAACACTAGGAACGGTTACAATATCTTCAGATAATACCTATGATTGGCTGGCAAAAGTTGATGATAAGATAAGTCTGAGCATAGCTTCATCAGAGAACATAAATACTCCCACTGTTTCCATGCTAGGTTCAACAGCTGATGTGACTGTCAACCAGGGTGCGACAGCTAGTAGTTGGACTGCTGAAAAAACTGTAACTGGTGGGCATGGCGATGGTGCGGCGGTATTTAGCATTACCTACACAGACATTGCAGGTAATAGTGGACCTGCTGTTACAGCCCTAACTGGTGGAGATGATGCCGTAACCATAGATAAAACTGCACCAACCATTACGACCGCTTCAATAGCTTCAAATAATTCAAGTGGTGATGAATTTGCCGTTCCTGGGAACATAATTACACTGACAGTCGTTTCTAATGAAGATATCACTGAGCCTACTATAACCATTGCTACGCAGAATGCCGATGTTTCTCAGGGTTCTGATGCACAAAATTGGACCGCTACTTATACCATGACGGAGAATGAGGATGGTGGCACGATTTCATTTTCAATTGCATTTTCTGATAGTGCTGGTAATGACGGAACTGATGTAACAGCGCTTGTAAATGACGCTGATGGGAATGCGGTTAACTACGATAAATCGCAGCCTGTTTTAAGTAACGTAACATTAATATCAGATAATGCATTCAATAGTGCTTATGCTAAGTCAGGTAGTGTCGTCACGCTTTCTTTCGATGCGAATGAAGAATTGTTAACTAGTTCAGTCGTTATAACCATGAATGGGGTAAGCAGGACTCCTTCCAAATCCCTTTCTTGGGATGGTACAAAAGAAAGTTGGGTTGCAACTTACACCATGACAGATGCTACTGATGATAATGGTGGTGCTGGATATTCTGTTCCATTCACCGTGGATTATGTTGATTTGAATGGTTATGCTGGGGACCAGGTGACTGCTACCTCAAGTAGTGTTGGAGTAACATTTGACAAGACCGCTCCAAGCATACTCACACTATCATATTCTTCAAATAATTCAAATTTGAGTTCTAGAGCTAAGGTGGGAGATGTCATATCTGTAGATATTACAGGAAGTGAAGCTCTACAAACACCAGTTTTAAGCATTGCAGGAAATGATGTGGCAAATGAGACAGCTGGTGGTACCGATGCGATATGGACAGGGTCTTACACAATGCAAAATACTGATTCAGATGGAGAAATAGGTTTATCTCTAGATTACAAGGATTATGCAGGAAATTCTGGTACTACTTCAACATCTACCACAGATGGAACTACGGTAACATTTGATAGAACTTTACCAACTCTTACGACCGTTACATTGACCAGTAATAATCGATACAATAGTTCCAAGGCAAAGGTCAACGACATCGTAACGCTCACAATAGTAGCTGATGAGTCATTAATATCAGATCCAACTTTTACAATAGCTGGTCAGGCGGTTACCCCAACAGGATCTGGTGCAAATTGGGCAGGAACTTATAATTTACAAACTGGGGATACTGAAGGCGATGTCACCTTCAGTATCGCTTTCTTTGATCAAGCTGCAAATGCAGGAGTAACTGTTACGGCAACAACGGATGGTGGGGCAGTAACATTTGACAAAACCGCTACTAATTTAGCTGGTCTAGCAGCTGACCTTTTAGCAAGCTCTGATACTGGAGTGGACGATGAAGATAATTTAACCAATGATACTACACCAACATTTAGTATTACTGGTTTGACTGCAATTAATGCGATAGGTGACTCTATTTTCCTCGTCATAGATGAGGATACGGTCTCAAGACAAAAAGTTGGTGCTAACTCGATAAATTTCACTTCAACTGCGTTGACGAATCAAGCCCTGCCGTATGAAGCCACCATTCTTTGTAGAGACCCTTCTGGTAACATGTCTGCGCCTACTACTGCCTTGAAATTCAGGATAGATACTCAGGCACCTGCAACAGGGAATATTATTAATCTGATAGCAGAAGATGACTCTGGATTTTTAACGACTGATGACATTACGAATGTTACAACTCCTAGATTAGAGGTTTCGGGTCTTGCGGTTGGGAAGAGAGATTTAATAAGAATATCATATGACGCTCAAGCAGGACTGAGTGACATAATTATTGTGGAAGGAAGAATGAGTCAGGCTGTAATTGATACACTCCTGATTCCCTCGATATTAACTGATGATAGGTATACTTTTACCTATTTTGTCATTGATTCTGCAGGAAATACTTCTTCTGAAAGTGCTGGAATGAATGTCTTCATTGATGCAACAAGTCCTGTTACGCCATCCAATCCAGATCTGTTAGCAGCATATGATTCAGGTACCTCAAATACTGATGATCTTACAAATTTATCTAACATTGCATTTAACGTCACCAATCTTGTTGCTGAGGATAGTCTGTACATTTTAAATGGAGATAGTGATATTGTCGCGAGTGAATTATTGGCTGGTAGTTCATCAAATCCAACCGTATTTGGTGTAACTGAAGGATCTGATACTTATGCGGCTTATACTAAAGATCCTGCTGGAAATGTTTCGATTACATCTGGAACCATATCTGTTACAGTTGATCAGACACCAACGGCTGTAACCGGTGTCTTAGTCGATCTGGACGCTGGTTCAGATAGTGGTAGGGAAAATGATGATCATATTACTAACGTAACAAACCCCACTATTTTGATATCAGGGCTAACGGTTACCGATTCTATGCTGGTCTATGTAAACGATGCGATCGATCAAAGAGCGCTCGTAACCTCTGCAACTTATTCATATGCCATAAATAATGCACTATCTGATAATATTCATGAATTGAGAATCAAAACGAAGGATTATGCAGGAAATTTATCAGAATTTTCTCCTGATACTGTAATTACGGTTGATACGACACCTTATACCATAACAACGGTGCCTGATCTTCTTCNAGATGATGACTCGGGTATTGCAAGCGATGACAATATTACCAGTAACAGGGAGCCAAGGTTCGAGATGGCTGNGCTGTCATCTGCCGAGGATTCAATAGGATTATTCATTAACGATGGAGTGTCTAATCAATTTCTCATTGGCGGAANNAAGGGGCTCGATAAATTAAAAGATACTCTAAAGGTCCCTACCTTGGCAAGATTAGACGAGGGTACATACAATCTTACCTACGAAGTAGTAGATATTGCAGGCAATACTTCAACTGTAAGTTCTGCCACATCCATTGTGGTTGATTTTACACCTCCTAATGCTCCAGGTGCACCTGATCTAAGTAGTTCTGATGATACTGGCAATTCTGATACGGATGATCTAACTAAGGCTACAAGCATGGACATGACGGTTACTGGATTAACTGAGGGAGATTTTGGTCTACTCTATAAAGTTGATGAAGCATCAAACACTACATTGGTGGATTCCGTGATCGTTGGGAGTGGAGGCTCATTGACCTATTCGGTCTCTAATGGTGCAGACGGAGAATTTGATTTTCATGCAGTTTCTATTGACACGGCTGGAAATATTTCAACGAACTCCTTAACGACTACGATAACTGTTGATCAAACTAGACCAAATGTAGCAGGCGCCACTATTAATCTTGATGCTGCATCTGACTCAGGAATTAAGTATGATGATGATCTTACTAATGATACTTCTCCATCATTTACCATAAATGGAGTAACAGCAACGGATTCAATCTTTTTATACTTTAGTGATGTTCAAAATCAAAAAGATCTAGCTTCTGGAGCAACGGTTAATTTTACCGGTGATGTCACTACGGATGGTGAATATGAGATAACCATCAAAGCCAAAGATGAGGCAGGAAATATTTCCCCTGCATCTCCTGCATTGACATTTAGATTGGATACAACTCCTTTTGTACCTACAACTGCACCAGATCTGATGGCTGAATTAGATGGGGTAGTTTATGATACAGGAATTTCTAATTCTGATGATACTACTAGTGCAAGACAACCTAGGTTTGAAATAAGTGGACTTCCATCGGTTGCAGATTCTTTGCATCTTTTTTCTCAATCAGGGATAAATAATGTTTTGGTACAAAAAACTAGAAAAACTTATAATGTTACAAAAGACACTTTATTAGTTCCACCTGCAAGTGAATTAGGGACTGGAAGCTATGTCATTACATATACTATCATTGACTCAGCTGGGAATGTTTCTATACCTAGTGACCCGCTAACGATCTATGTGGATTTTACAGCTCCAAATGCACCTGATTTAAGTGATCTTATTACTGAATATGATACTGGTGAGCAGAATGATGATAATATTACTAATTTAAATACAATTAATATCAGCCCAAAAAATATCCAAACAGGATATTCAGGTTTGCTATACGGATATGATGCAGCCGACCCAGCTGGTAGCTTGGCATTGGTGGATTCACAGTTGGTAGGAGATTCTGATCTTATCTTCACGACTACAAATGCAGTAGAGGGTACATATGCATATTACTCTGTTTCAGTTGATTCAGCGGGAAACAGATCTCCTAATTCTGATATTCTAAGCATTATTCTCGATCAAACTGCACCAGATGTATCAGCAGTAACCATTGATCTTGATGACGCTTCTGACACAGGCATAAAAAATGATGATAATCTTTCAAGTGATACCCTACCATCGTTCACGGTCGCTGGAGTTACCGCTACAGATTCAATTTTTCTTTTTTATGATGGGATTCAGAAAAATAAGTTAAAAGCTAGTGGAGCATCCGTTAATTTCGCTGGAAATACTGTTACTGTTGATGGTTCATATCTAACCACGATAAAAGCAAAAGACCTTGCAGGAAACCTTTCAAGTTCTTCCAGCTCCATCACATATAGACTAGACACAACTCCTTTTACGACAACCTCTGCTCCTAATTTGCTAAATGACTATGATTCAGGATTTTCAAGCTCTGATGATACAACAAAGATTAGGGAGCCACAATTTGAGATCAGTCAATTACCTGCCGTAGCTGATTCATTGCATCTTTTTGTCAAATCTGGAATAAATAATGAATTGGTCTATAAAGCTAGAAAAACCTATAATGTATTCAAGGATACATTATTGGTTCCTAATGAGAGTGAACTAGGAACTGGTAAATATACCATTACATACACAGTCATTGATTCTGCGGGCAATGTATCGGCTCCAAGCGACTCATTAATAATCCACGTGGATTTTACCGCACCAATTGCTCCTGGTGAGCCAATATTATCTGATGCATCAGATTTTGGAGAATCAGATTCTGATAAGATAACTAATGATGAGAGACCAACGGTCATTCTTACCGATATACTTCCTGGATATCTTGGTGAGCTTTATGTATATGATGCTGCTACTGACACTTATGCAAAAACAGGTGACACCCAGCTCTTGGATACCTCAACAATGGAAAGTTTGACTTACCAGGTACCTACATTTGAAACTGGTACTTACCAGTATGCAGCTGTTCATATTGATACTGCAGGTAATGTATCGGGTTATGGACCTCTTCTTACGATCAATGTGGACCGAACAGACCCTACAGCTCAAATATCTTTTGATGGAGACAGCTTAGTTCGAGCGGGTGACTTGACAACACTTGCTACTTTTACGTTCTCAGAATCAATGGATTCTGTAACGGTCCCTTCCATTAACATAAATTATCCAGGAGTAGCAGACTCCTTAGACCTATTTTCTCAATCTCTTACAAAAGGAGAAAATGACTCCATTTGGACATATTCAATACCATTGAATTCAACTGGATTAGATACGGTAGATGGTAATGTTGAAATTACGGTCAATGCATCTGATATCGCTGGAAATCCAATACCATCGGGTAACATAACCGGCCTTACAACTCTAAGAATTGATAATACAAGTGCTGTGTTTTCGGAAATAACACCTGCCAGCAGAACATTTAATAATGTTTTGAATACCTTTGGATGGACACTATCAGAGTCAATTGATTCTGGCCATGTTGAGTTTAAAAATCAAAAAGATGGAACGACATCAATTGTGCCTCTTGACTCCATAGAGAACTTAGTTGGTCCAAAAACACCTAGTGCTTTCCTACTGGGAGATCCGCCAATAACAGAAGGTATTTTTGATCTCATTTATACAAGCATAGATACAGCTGGGAATATAGGTCGTGACACCATATCGAATTATACATATGATACGACTTCTGCTACAGGGATTATTACATTTCAAGAACTGTTCGCAAGTGGAGGACAAACAGATACCATCACTGTAACATTCAATGAGAAAATGTTACCAACACCAATCATTAACATTGAATTTCCCAGTGACTTTGTTAATGATATTGATACCATAATGACACTATATGATGATGGTGACTCTACCAAGTGGTTTTACGTTTTAAATGTTCCAGATGTAATCGAGGGTCAGGTAGGTATTTCGATAACTGCTAATGATCTGGCAACTAATGCAATAGATGCAGATAGTCTATCAATGCCTGATACTTTATTTATTGATAATACTGAGGCTATCGCAACATTCAGCTATTCCAATTTATCTAATCCAGGTCTATCAAACATAGGAATTGGCGGAGATACGATTCAAGTTACTATCTCAATGAATGAACCCTTAGAGTCTGCAGAACCTGTGCCGACTCTGGATTACACTTACGGATGGGGAGATACATTGGTTTCTACAACTATCGCTGGGCAAGTACCCCAATCCACTACAAACGGAGATTCTATATGGATATTTGAAGTGATTCTTTCAGATTCTGTTTATGATGATGGTCCAATTAATTTTGAATTAATTGCTGAAGATCGTTCAAATAATCTCGTAACAGATCAGCAAGACTCAGATATATTTGTTGTGGATAATAGGCCTCCTGCAGCGTTTGAAACTGGTCAGATTACTGTTTATAGTCCTAATTCAGTAGAAGGATGGATAACTGGCATCACTGATTCCATAGGTGTGCAAATTCCAATCGAAAGTTTTGAAGATGATCCAACCTTATTTCTTGGGGGTTATGTACAATTACAATTTTGGAACTTAAATCGAGGAACGGAATGGGTCACTCCAGCTCCAGATGACTCTCTTATTGAATCTGGTATTGTTGAATTCTTTAGAGATATTGATGCGCTATTTGCATTAATGCCACCAGGGAGTGGTATTTTGACTGGTGATTCCCTTAGAGTTAGAGCTAAGGTCGTAGACCGTCATGGTAACATAACCTATGGTACTGAAAGTAGTACAAGATTAGGATATGATCCAACACCACCAACGATTGGTACAATAACTGGCGGTAGTTTTACTGATGCTGATACACTTTTTTCATCTGATTATTTATCCATAGATTGGGAAGGGTTTGAAGATCTTACAGATGAAGATGAATCTGGTATTGATCGTTATGAAGTTGCGATATTAAAAATTGATGCTGTTGCGGATACTGGTGCAATTTATGATGGCTGGGATACTGTTGCATTAGATGTGACATCTTGGTCAAAAGAATTATTTCTTGAGCATGACAATAGATATGTTGGTCACATTCGTGCCTTTGACGTAGCCGGTAACATATCAGATACTCTCATAACGGATACGTTAACAAGATACAATTCAAATCCTGTAATACTGAACATGGATAATGCGGTTTTGAATGAAGATCTTTTTTGGACCGACACTGTTCAATTAACTGATTTGGACTTGGATGTAATGCAGGGCGATTCTTTTAGGTATTCAGCTACAACAACAAGAATAATTGGAGATATAGCAACTGGTTCTGTAACAATAGATTCAATTGGAGCGATGACTTGGATGCCAACACAGGATGATACAGGAACTTATGAAATTGAAATAACTGTTATTGATAATTACGAACTGGCAGATACTTATGTATTGCCATTGACCGTTAATGCAGTGAATGACACACCAGTTTTTTCCATTCCAAATTCTGGAATGAACCCTTATTATGTTCATGAATGGGTAGAAGACCAACCTGCGAAAGAACTTGTCCTTAGTAGGTACATAACAGATGTTGATAATGATATTGTAACTGAAATATCCTGGCAGGCTGTCATAATGGACACATCACAATTAGATGAGGATTATCCTCTTGGACAAGTTGTAGTTGGTCCAAAAACACCTTGGGACGTGCATGCTAGATTGAACAGACAATATCTTGGATTTAATCCTAATGCTTCTGCAAGTGGTTTAACAAATCTTTCTCATGAAACAATTCAACTGATTAATAATACAAGAACAAACCCACTTATAAGTGTAGAAATAAATCCTAAACAATATGGTGATGGGATACCTGATTCAGTTGTTGCAACTTTTTCAAGTGAATCAAATTATTATGGAGATAATCATCGTATTATCTTCATAGCGCAAGATTTAGGAGGAGCAGTTGTGAGAGATACAATTCATGCTTCAATATTGCCAGAAAATGATCCTCCAACTATCGCAAAAGATATGATGGATAGTATAGTATATGTATTGGAAAATGATCAGATATGGTTGGAATTTGGACAATATGTAAATGACATAGATGATACTTCACTTGTTTTTAACATTAGTTCGGTAGTCGATCCTGAAATTGATAATGATAATAAAATAAATATTATTCCATCAGTTGAACATGATGTAAATGATGTTGATGATGTTACATTTTCATCTTTTAATCTTGGAGACTCTGTGCTATTTATCCCTGAAAAGTTATGGGATGATCATGTGGTGATTAAGTTAAAGGTAACTGATCAATTTGCATCAGACAGTACTACATTCTTGCTTGATGTGCAACACGTTCCTAGGCCAAGGCTATCGGTTTCATTGTTGCAACAAACCGCTTTTACAAAATTCATTCAGATTGTAGTCGTTGATACTGCAATGAAAACTCTTGACCTTTCCATGGATGTACAAAATCAGTCTATAGCTCTAGATACAATAGCTGATTACACTTATACTGGGGACATAGACTTTGACACTCCTGGAAATTATTCGATTGATATTTATGCAACAGCATTGGTTGGCGATACTACATTAAGTGAAACATTTGGACTGACCATTGGTAGAGTCGCTAGCAGGTGGCAAGGAAGTAGCTCGGATGGTCGTTTTTCTGTTGTTGGAAACCCAGGGGCAATTACATACGACCAGCCGTTTATAATAGCTGATTCTAATCTATTTGAGCCACATTTCTATGATAGAGCTTCTTATGTTCTAGGAGGTGAGGATTTTTCATTTAACAATCCGGTAGAAATACGTTTTAATAGTGATAGGGACGATTTGGCGATTTATAGAAGAAAGAATAGAGTTACTTGGGAAGAATTACCCTCATTGCAGGTTGAAAATGAGATTTTCACTTTATCTAATCAATCGGGATATTTTAGGCTTGGTCCTAAGACAATCATTGTTCCAGAACAAACCAATATTCACCAGAATTATCCTAACCCTTTTAATCCAAACACAACGATTAACTATGACATAGGATTAATGGATGGTTTAAGACAAAATGTAACGATTGAGGTATACAATTTACTTGGTCAAAATATAATAACCCTTGTTAAAAATAAAGACCAAATAGGTCAGTTTAAGATTCAATGGGATGGATATGATAGATATGGGCAGCAAATGTCCTCTGGAGTATACTTTATTCAATTAACGACCAAGACAGGTATAGTAAAAAATAGAAAAATGATGTTACTAAAATGATAAAATCAATCAAAACTATTCTTTTCAATTTTATGGTAATTACAATTATCATTTCGATATATGGTTGCAGAGGTGATGTTATACCCAATGATGAAGACATGTCTAGCTATGGTTGGGAATTATTTAAAGATAAAGATTACGTACAAGCCTTAGATTGGTTTCTTACAGCAGTAAGGGAAGATTCTTCCCATTCAGATGCATATAGAGGAGTTGGATGGACTATGGGGCATTTAAGGCAGGCTGATTCGTCTGCTTATTATTTTGAAAATTACATAAATAGAGATTCGACTGCTTTTGAGGATAAATTAGACTTTTATGCAGGTCTAGCTTTTGCATATAATGCAATGGGAGATGACGCTAATGCTAGGGTTTATGCAGAAACATATTTTTTTGGGAATCAAAATTCTGACATAGGTGACCCTTATTGGTGTTTTTGTGAAAAAAAGGATATCAATACTTTAGATGTCAGACTTGTTTTAGCTATTTCTGAGTACAGACTTGGAATGTTCCTAAATTCACAATCTTCGCTCAATGAGCTCAATGATTTCTTTGGTTACCCAATTCTAAATTATAATTATGATACTGCAATTGAAAGAGCGATTTTAGCAGAAAAGTTATCTACGATGAGAGATGATATTGATAGTAGTAATGGTGATAATAGCTTGGATTGTAATGGAGAAGGCTCACCACTAAAACAGGGAGCTGGATATTGTCTATAGAGCCATCTGGCTCAAGCTATTTGGGTATTGATTCTACTCCAAATCACGAAGGCTGGATAAAAAAAGCCCTAAACTTAGCAGTAAAAGCATATGAGATTGGTGAGATACCAGTTGGTGCAATTATTGTAAAAAATAATGTCATAATTGGTCAGGGGCATAACCAAAAAGAAAAATTAAACGACCCAACTGCTCATGCAGAGATGATAGCCATTACTGCTGCATCTAATACTTTACGAGACTGGCGTTTAGAGGATTGTTCATTATATGTTACAAAAGAACCTTGCCCCATGTGTGCAGGTGCAATAATCAATTCTAGGATAAGTAACCTTTATTTTGGTGCATATGATGAAAATAAAGGGTGTTGTGGAAGTTTATATCAGTTGTGTGGTGATAAACGTCTAGATAGTGTGACTGGTGTCAAAGGAGGAATATTGGAAGAGGCTTGCTCATCACTGCTTCAAGATTTTTTCAGAGCTAAAAGAAAATAACTTTCTTTTGCAATTGATTTTCCAACAATTGATTGGAAAGATTTAAATTTTTTGTATTTTAAAAAAATTAGAGTGGAAGGTATTTTCTATAATTTTTCCATTTACTTTAGCAATTCGAATCGCATTGCAAAAACCATCTTCAGCATGTGAGTCACCATGGTCCTCTATTCCACTACCTTTGACCGAATATGCTTTTTCATTGATGGTTATGGCTAGATTACATCTTCTACTTTTCATTCCAAAATTACATTTTCCACAGGAAGCGAGCACTAATCCTTCTAAACTTCCATTGTTATTAATTTTGGTTACAAATTCGCCATCAGGGATTATAACCTTTTTATTGGTGACATTACAAGAACCACATCCTGCCTGTATCAGGTTTAAACAAAAAATTGACAAGGATATGGCGGCTAAGATTTTTTTCATTATATCTATAGACAGATTTACTGCTGGCGATAGAAAACTGTGACAAATACTGTATTCTCTCTCAAATGCTGGGATTGTGATGCAGAAATTATTTCGATATCATCATTTTCATCTATCCATTCTTGTATTATTGATTCCATTTCTTGGCTTAATGGGGTTAGTCCACTCTTAACAATCTCAAAAACTTTTACTTTCATAATTATTTTGCCTCGCTTTTTAAGTTACTAATTTAATGAAATTAACTTTTTTATTGCCGAATTATGATAAAAAGATTATTTAATTCATCTATTCCTATGCCATAAATTGTAAATATATTAATACTTATCAAAATTTGGTAAGAATAATAAAAATCTTACTAGTAAAAACACCAATTATGAAATTTTCTTTGTTACAAGCGGAGAGAGAGGGATTCGAACCCCCGGTACCCAAAGGGTACACTGCATTTCGAGTGCAGCGCATTCAGCCAGACTCTGCCATCTCTCCAAAATTTTTAGTAAATTAAGAGTAAGGAAATTATTATCCCACTAAACGAATCACAACAAGCAGAACTAAAAGAATACCTAGAAACGATTCTAGAGCTATATACAGAAGATGAGTATGAAGATCTTGTGGAGAATATCGTCTATCATTATTGTAAAAGAAGGTTTGATATTGAAAGAGAAGAATCGGTCGCATTGTTTTATGAAATGCTAAAGGAATTTTAGAATAGTGTCTGAAATACTCATTAATCAATCCGTTGCCATCCTCTGTGATGGTAATAATATTGAAAGGAGCATTCATGATGTTTCAGGTAACAATAGAGCAATGATTAACTTTGATCAATTGATACCTAAATTACTCAATGGTAGAGGTTTAAATCGATTAATATATTTTCGTGAAGGGAAATCCATATCAAAAAAATTTGCAGAGAGACTTCACGAAAACTATTATGGATCTGTAGTGCCTTGCCATAAATCAGCAGATATACCTTTATCCATAAAGGCAACTCAATTAGCATCAAAGGTTGATACCATAATAATAATGTCTGGTGATTCAGATTTTGTTGAATTAGTATCTCATTTAAAGGCTGAGGGTGTAAGAGTAGAAATTGCAGCGATAAAAAAAACAGCTGCAAAAATCCTTCTCCATGAGGCAAATTACTTTCATCAAATTACGAATGATGATTGGTTTATATATAGAGGTTCTAATAAATCTAAATCATAAAATATTATGAATATCCAATACAATTTTTAATTTTTCAATTAAAGTAGATTATATTAGCTTATTCGTGAAATATATGTCTAATTATATGATTGATAAGAATAAAAAAAAGTATCTACCATGAACCAATATCCTAGAAACATCATAATATTCATATTCATATGTAGCCCAATATTTGCTTCTGAAGGTAACGGCCTGTCACTTTTTGAGAAACTCATTAGCGTACTTGTTTCAAGTGCACTATTATTTTCAATAATCAAGGGTTATTTAACCGTTAATAAAATATGGAAAAGAAGAAAGAACGAAGAAGTTGCGAATAGTATTTCAATAGTTGCTGCCATGCTTGGCTTTGCGGTTGGTTTTCCTTTCTTGTTAAATAGTTTGATTATTACTCAAGATTATTTCTCAGCCGCGAAAAGTGTTATAGCTTTGTTTCTTGCAACTGTATTTACACTGATTGGTACAGGGTATTTTGTAGATAAGAATAAAGGTATTGGCTTTTGGACATTACTTGGGCTTGCACTCAAACTTGAGGGCAAAGAATCTGGTGACCTGATAACAGATATGATTCGGCCAAAAGGTGCAGGAAAAATCATAGAAATTTTAAAAAAATTAGCTGCAATAGATGATGATATTGCTCAAGAAGAAATAGATCTGATAAAACAGTTTTCTGAAAAATGGAATATTGATGTTCCAGAATTAAAACCAGGAAAGCCAGAAGAAGTCACAAACTTGGTCGAACTTAAAGCCTTAGTACAATCCTATTTGGATGAAGGACCAGATACTGAAGTTGCTGAAGGATTAGTTGACCTTATTAATATGATGGCAGAGGCTGATGATGAAGTAACTGAAGAAGAAGCAATGGCTGTTGCAGAATTCACAGGAATGATTGCTCATTACGTTAGTTCTGAAAAGGGTGGTGAGATGCAAATGTTTGAAGTTAATATTGTTCCACAGGGTGATGAACAAATGGAAGCTGTTCGTGAACTCTTACCTGAATTAGAAATGGTTGAGGATAGAGGTGGACGTGTTTTTAAAGTGGGAAAATACTTTTCTGAAGAATACGCAGAAGCAGTATGTGACAAATATATTACTTTGGGCCTTTACTCAAGTTCCTCAAAGGTTGTGGTGGATCTTGATAATGACAAGGTCTAGTAACACTACTCCTTAGTGATTTATAATTCCTTAAGATCTTTCAGTAGCTGCTGTAACATGTCTTTTGCATCGCCAAAAACCATGATAGAATTATCAAATCCAAAAAGTTCATTCTGAATACCAGCGAAACCGGTGTTCATAGTCCTTTTATTGATTATTACAGTTCTAGATTTATCTACGTCTAAGATTGGCATACCATATATTGGTGAGGAGGTGTCATGGCGAGCGGCTGGGTTAACAACATCATTTGCACCAAGTACAAGCGCAACATCACAATCTTCAAAATCAGGATTGATTTCATCAAGATCTTTTAGCTGATCATATGATATATTTGCTTCAGCTAATAAGACATTCATATGGCCTGGCATTCTTCCTGCAACAGGGTGTATAGCATAGAGTACTTCTTTTCCTTTGCTTTCGAGAAATTCAGCGACCTCTCGAACGGCATGTTGAGCCTGGGCTACTGCGAGACCATAGCCTGGGACAACGATAACTTTCTCTGCCGCATCAAATATCATTGCAGCTTCTTCTGTTGAGTAGCTTTTGATTAAAACTTGTTTTTGATTAGAATCTGAATCAGTCGTTTCTTGTTCAATTCCAACTGCACCAAAGATTACATTTGCTAGTGAACGGTTCATTCCCTTGCACATAATGTTTGTTAATATTAATCCAGATGCACCAACCAATGCGCCTGATATTATTAGAGCGTTATTCATAAGCACAAAACCTGTTGCTGCTGCCGCAATGCCAGAATAAGAGTTTAATAATGATATCACTACTGGCATATCCGCACCTCCTATTGGTATGGTCAGAGTAATACCAAGAACGGCAGAGATAATTATGAGCCCATAAAAATAATTCATTTCAATCGGAGATAGGATAATCAAATAACCCAACACTAGTAAGACAATTGCCAGTACTGCATTTATTAGCTGTTGAGCAGGAAAAATTATGGGTTGGCCGCTTACAAAACCCTGTAACTTACCAAAAGCAATGAAGCTGCCAGAAAAAGTAAGTGTTCCAACAAAAATTGAGATGATGATGGTTGATATAGTAAATGTGGAAATATCACCACTTTTCAAAAACTCTGCAGCTGCAACAAGCGCAGATGCACTCCCACCAAAACCGTTGAATATTGCTACCATTTGCGGCATTTGGGTCATTTCAACTTTAAGCGCAAAAAATGTACCGATTATACTACCTATTACAATTCCAATAATGATTAATTTATAATCCAATTGTCCATATGCAAGCAGAGTAACAATAATCGCTATAAGCATACCCATCGCTGCAATGAAGTTTCCCCTTCTAGCAGTTTTTGGATGACTTAGATTTTTTATACCAAGTATGAAAAGAATAGAAGCAATTACATAGAAGATATTAAAATAATTCATTTTTAGTATTATTTTCGTTTAAACATTTTTAACATTCTATCTGTTACCATAAATCCGCCCACAACATTTATAGTAGCAAAGGTTAATGCTGTTAGTCCAAGGTATGTACCAAGTTCACCATTTATATTTGTAGATATGATTGCTCCAACAATCGCTATTCCTGAAATGGCATTGGATCCACTCATTAGAGGTGTATGGAGTGTAGGTGGTACTTTTGTAATGATTTCAAAACCCACGAAAATCGCAAGAATGAAAACGGTAATTATGTTTATGTCCATTTTTATGATTCCATTGCTAATTTAGTTTGCTCATTTGTGATCTCGCCCAAATGTGTATACATTGATTCGGATACAATTTCGTCTTTAAGATTCAACTCTAATTGACCATCTTTTAAGACGTATGTTAATAAGGCAGTAATATTTTTTGCGTAAAGTTCGCTAGCATGAATTGGCATTAATCTTGCCATATCTACGATGCCATTGATTCTTACACCATTGTGTTCTACTATCTCATTCATTTTAGTAAGCTCACAGTTACCTCCATTTTCAGATGCAAGGTCCATAATGATTGAGCCATTCCTCATATTATCGACCATTGTTTTAGGAATCAGTAATGGCGCTGACTTACCTGGTATTAATGCAGTTGTTATTACGACATCAGCATTGGCAATATGTTTTTCAATTAATTCTTCTTGTCTTTTTTTGTATTCTTCTGATGTTTCTTTTGCATATCCACCTTCTCCTATGCCATCTTCTGAATCAGATTTGACCTCTATGAACTTTGCACCAAGGGATTCAACCTGTTCTTTTACAATTGGACGCACGTCAAAGGCCTCTACTTGAGCACCAAGACGTTTGGCGGTAGCGATGGCTTGTAAACCTGCAACTCCTGCTCCTATTACCAAAACCTTAGCGGGGCGTATCGTACCTGCAGCTGTCATTAGAAGTGGCATGTAAACTCCTAATTCGCTCGCTGCAATCAAAACTGCCTTATAACCAGCGATGTTTGCCTGGGAGGAAAGGGCATCCATCTTTTGAGCTAAGGTCGTCCTAGGTATGAGATGCATTGAAAGTGCGGTAACTGATTGTTCCCTAAGAGCTTTAACAGTGTCCAATTCTCTAGTTGTTTGGCAAAAGGATATCACCGTTGCATTTGATTGGAAAAGCACGATTTGGTCTAAGGTCGGAGGAAGAACTTTTACAATTATGTTTGCTTTTGATAGTAACTCATCTTTTGATTTTATGATTGTTGCACCAGCATTTATGAAGTCCTCATTGGATATGTGCGAAGAGAGGCCTGCATCAGATTGTATGCTAACCTTTAAGCCGTATTTTATGAGTTCTTTGACTGTAGAGGGTGTAGCTGCAACACGAGTTTCACCACTAGCATTTTCTTTAAGTATGGCAATGTTCATATACGTTTATTAATTAAAAATTGTAATTCCAAAGACTCTAAAATTAACATATCTTTGACTTAATTCATCACTGAATTAATGTATTATTTTTTTAATTTTTGTGTTAGAAGTATTGAATATGCTACCAAAGAACTTTTATTTTATTACTTTTCTGTTGTCCCAATTAGCCGGTGAGGTTTACTATGTGCCGGGTGACTATGCATCGATCCAGAATGCGATAGATGTTTCAGATGATGGAGATACAGTTCTTATTAGTCAAGGAACCTATTCTGAATCTATTAATTTTAACGGTAAGTCTATCCTAGTTTCCTCAAGATACTTTATTGATAATGATTCTACATTGATTGCAAATACCATAATTGATGCTCAATCAAGTGGAAGTGTAGCTACTTTTTCTTCAGGCGAAACAGACCAGTCGGTTTTGCAGGGATTGACACTTCAAAATGGAACTGGATATGATGCAGACCCTGATGGAAATGGATCATTTTATAAATATGGCGGAGGAGTCTATTGTGAAAATAGTGATCCGATAATTAGGAATTGTATTATTAGTAATAATATTGCTAATGAAGGAGGCGGAGGAGGTATATTCTGTTATTCTTCCTCACCAAAGTTCATTAATTGTACCATCAACCAAAATGAGACTGATGATGTAGGTGGAGGTCTATATGCAAGAGCCTCATCAAGCCCCGAATTTTATGATTGTACATTTGAGGAAAACCTTGCCGAATTTGGTGGAGGATGTTATTTACGGAATGAATCCTACCCAATAATGGAGAACGTAATATTTAATAATAACACAGCTAATAATTCCGGTGGTGGTATCACTCTAAAGGATGATGCTAATCTTGTTGCTAACGGTCTTCAGATCACAAATAATGAGGCTGAAGGTTTAGGTGGTGGCCTTTACATAAATAATGCAGATCCACAATTAGACTATACCTTAATTGCCGATAATGTATCGAGCTCTGGTGCGGGTATTTATGTTAGAAATACTTCTGTTGTAAATTTTACAAATTTTACAATTGCTAATAATCTAGCTGCTCTTTATGGAAATGCTATTTACATGAGAGATGATGCTGAGGTTAATCTTCTTAATTCAGTATTGTGGAGCAATGGTGATCCTCAAGTGTATTTTCGATCAGAAGGCATTGATGTAGAGTTGAACATTGACTATTCTATTGTTGAGGGTGGACAAAGTAGTATAGAGACTAATGATAATGGTGACCTTGAGTGGGGTAGTGGAAACCTTGACCAGGAACCTTTTTTCTGTAATAGTTCTGAGGGTAATTATGAGGTAAGAGAAAATTCGCCTTGCGTAGATGGTGGTCAAGGTGGCAATCTTATTGGTTGTTTCGGTGTTGGCTGCGGACCTATCAATTTAGGTCCAGTATGGTATGTTGGTCAGTCTGGTGATAATGCTAATGATGGCAGCATTGATGCACCTTTTGAAACCATCTCCAGAGCAATGTCATCAGCAGCAGATGGAGACACCATTAGATTGAAGCAAGGCGCTTATTCAGAGCCATTTGATTTTGAAAATAAGAATATAGTGCTTGAGTCAAGAGCATTTGAATTAGAGGACGAACAGATCATATCAGATACATACTTCACTGTTGGTCAGAGTGGAGGAACATGTTTGACGCTCAATGGGCCATCTAACAATGAGGGAAAGATAAGAGGCATTGCATTTAAAGGTGGCTTTAATTCTTCGGGAGGAGGTCTTGCCATCATAAATTGCTCACCCATATTAGAAAAGCTTAAAATCGAAAATAATTCAGCAGATATAGGTGGTGGAATTTTTTTGTCAGGCTCTGATGCAATACTTAAAAGTATCACTATTAGAGAAAATGGTGCGAATATGGGAGGAGGACTATATGTGACAGGTGGGAATCCAATATTAGAAAACACAATAATAGAAGAAAATTTTGCATATTGGGGTGGTGGGCTATATTCTGATAACTCCGACTTTACAATTTCAATTGTAAGATTTAGACAGAATGAGGCATTTATTGAAGGTGCAGGAATTTATCAAAGTAGTGGTTCAAGTGAAATTGAGTGGACGTCATTTGAGCGAAATAATGGCTATGACTATGGAGGGAGCATTGCTGCATTTCAGACTTCATTAAACATCAATCAAGCCACCTTTGCAGAGAATACTTCAGGTGTCGGGTCTGTCTTTTCTGCGCATGGTTCTTATATCGTAATCAATAATTCAATAATCTGGGATAATTACGGACCTATACTATATGCACCTGAATCGAGCGGTGTAACAGAGGTGGAATTAAATTTTTCTGACATACAAGGTGATACGTATAACTTTTCTAATTATTCAAATATCATTTTTAATACTTTTGGAGGTGTGTTTGAACAAGATCCAGAATTTTGTCACAACGCTGAGCAACCTTTTGCAATTAAAGAAACATCACCCTGTATCAATGCATCAGATTCGTTAGGAATCATAGGTGCTTATGATATCGTTTGCGATCAATTACAAGGAGAGGAAGATTTGATTTTAAATAGGTTTCAATTGCTACAAAATTTTCCAAATCCATTTAATCCAATCACATATTTTGAATTTTCACTTGAAAACAATGGATACTATCAACTAAGTATTTTTAATATTAAAGGTGAATACATAAAAACTATTAAAACGGGGTATGGGTTTCCTGGGAATTACACCGCAAAATGGGATGCCACTGATTCAAGAGGTGAAAAAGTATCTAGTGGTGTTTACTTTTATCATCTGATCACAAATAAAAATTTTGCAAGTAAAAAGATGATATTGCTTAAATAGTGATATATCGCACTATCAGAATTACATTCTGAGTAAAATTATCTCGGTTAATGTATATTCAAGCTATGTATTGGCTCAATCATGGCAAATAAAATAAAAGTAATAACATTTTCTATTTTAAGCTTAGTATCTCTTTCAATTACTATTGCACAATCACTTCCTGATTTCATAGGCCACTGGACGGGTACTGAGTCTCTTGAGTCTCCGTCAATAACTTTTGAAAACCATAGTGCATCAATTGTAATCGGCGAAGGAGGCGATAGAGACGGATTTTTTGTTTTCACATCATCAAGTGATTTTCTGTTTAACGATGAATTGGACTGGGCCTATCATTATTTTGGTTATGATAAAAGCAATGGTCAAATAATTTTTTTAAGGAGATTTATGACCCCTTTAGGTGTTCTAGGATATGAAGAACTTTCATATAATCTCAGTGAATGGACCCCTGAATCATTTTTTGCTGAATATAGTTCAGATAATGGAGATACATACCATCAAATTAGATTGGATATTGAACTTCTTGATGCCATAGAGAATTTACCAAGCAAGTTTAAGATCAAACCAAATTTTCCTAATCCTTTCAATCCCGTGACTAAAATAAGCGTTCATGCCAGTTCAAATGCTATTGGAAGTATTACTATCTATGATATCTTGGGAAATGAAATCATCAAACTTCACGAAGGTAATATTGCTACTGGGCTAAACAATTATTTTTGGAACGGTACTGATAAAATAGGAAAAATGGTTAGCGGAGGAACCTACATTTATCAGTTAAAAATTAATCAGAAAATAATTAAATCCCATAAGATGACATTACTTAAATAATGTAAAAAATGCATTTAGTAAAATAAGTATTTTATGCGAACTCATTTTTTTGATTAATTTTTTGCATGACCATTGCCAGGAAATGTACTTTATATTTGATTCTACAATCGCTGCTATTTGCTACCTGGTTTGAAAGTATTCCTAGAACGATCACGCAGCCAAATGGTAACATTCTGTCTTGCTTTGCCACAGGTGATCAGTATTATCGTAGGTTGCACGATGAAAATGATTTTACCATTATTTTAAATCGGGAGGATGGATACTACTACTATGCAGAGCAATTGAATGATGGAAGTTTAGTTACAACTAATTTACTTGCAGGCATTGGTTATGATCCACGCCTTTATGGTCTAGAACCAGGGTATTCAATAAGCATAGAATCGTATAATTTGAAAAAGGAATTTTATCATCATCTTGAACAAAACGGTCACGAAAGAGACGCACCTACATCAGGGGAGATAGCTCAAATAAATATTTTTATAAGATTTGCAGATGACCCAGACTTTCCATACGACCGTGCGTATTATGATGCCATTTTCCAAACAGATACCGATGAGCCTTCGCTAAAACATTATTTTTGGGATGTTTCCTACAACTCGCTCTTGGTTAATACTTTTCATTTTCCTGGTACATTTGACGGTACAAATACTTCTTACGTTGACGAGTTTAATCGTAGCTATTATGAGCCTTATTCAACCGCGAACCCGGACGGTTATCAGGACGCGACACAAAGAACTCAGAGAGAGCATACCCTTCTCGCTAACGCAGTAAATTCAATAACAGGAACTGTATCACCTTTTATTGATGTTGATGCAGATGATGATGGTTTTGTTGATGCAGTTTCATTTGTTATTTTTGGCGACCCAGGTGATTGGGCAGATCTGTTGTGGCCTCATCGATGGGCTCTTTACAGTCAGGAAGCATATATTAATGGTTCGCAAGTTTATGATTATCTTTTTATGCTTTCAGAGTCATGGTATTACAATGTTGGTGTACTATGCCATGAGTTCGGCCATGTTCTCGGCGCTCCTGACTATTACCATTATGATGGAGGTGGAGCCCCAACACCAGTAGGAGGTTGGGATGTGATGGCGTCAAATGGTAATCCGCCCCAATTCCCCAGCGCATTTACTAAATGGAAATATTTTGATTGGATTGAACTTACTGAACTAAATCAGAGTGGAACATATTCTTTGAGGCCTCTGCAGGAGCAGGAAAATACAATTTATAAAATTCCATCTCCAAACTCTGATACAGAATATTTCGTAATTGAATATCGTAAGCAGGAGGGAATCTATGATGTGAATGCACCAGGACCTAGATCTGGTCTAGTTGCTTACAGGATAAACCCTGATGCTGGTAATGGAAACGCGCAAGGGCCTCCCGATGAACTTTATGTCTATCGACCAGGGGGAGATCTTAATAGTAATGGTAACTTTGACCAGGCTCCTTTCAGTGCTGACTATGGGAACACTGAATTTAACGATGATACTAATCCACCAAGTTTTTTGTATAACAATGGCAACGGTGCAAATGGCGGTCTAAATATTTATAACATATCAAGCTCAGGTGACTCTATTTCTTTTACAATCTCATTTGGTTCACCAATCATATCAATTGACCCTCAATCGATAAGTTTTGATCTGAACGCTGGAGATTATGATGTTGAGACTCTTACCATTTTTAATGCTGGTGAAAACGAAACTGTTCTTGATTATGAGGCTTTTGTTTCAGATGCGGACTCATATTTAAATCCTCAGGGAGGACCAGATGATGGGAATTATTATTGGACCACATCAACAGAAGAACCTGATTTAGATTATGAATGGATTGATATACAGAGTAATGCTACACAATTGAATTTTCCCAGCAATGATGAGTTCTCATCAGAGCAAATATCTCTTCCTTTTGAATTTGAATTTTTTAGTGAGACATACAACTATTTGAATGTAAATGCGAATGGTTGGGTTGGTTGGGATGGTAATAATGAGACTGTTTGGGAAAATGGAGATATTCCTTCTGTCAATATGCCTAGGCCCGCAATATTTGGATTCTTTGATGATCTTAACCCAAATAATGATAATGGAAATTCTGAGTCATCTGGGAATATCTATTACCAATTAAGCGAAGACCGTGTGGTTATTTGGTTTGAGGATGTTGTTAGATGGGAAGGTAGTGCTGGTCCTGGGACTTATGATTTCCAAATTGTTTTGTACTCAGATGGTAGATTTAGGTGTAACTATGAAAATATGGCTGGTACGATTGACCAATCCACAATAGGATGGCAGGATGGCACTGGCAACCAGGGAACCCAATTATCTTCGGTCGGCCAGGGGTTTGTATCAAATAACTTTGCATGGGAAGCGAAATCGTACACTGCTGAAAATATACCTTGGTTAAACTTGTCCTCTGATAACGGTAGTCCATCAGGCTCCATATTCGGTGGACAATCATCAAGTATATATGTCCAAGCTATTCCTGCTGATTTAGATCAAGGAATTTACAATGCATCCATCAATGTCATAAGCCCAACAGCAGATCCTGTTTCTGTTCCTGTTACTTTAACAGTAAGTGGAGAAGACTTGACTCCATCTCTGCCTTATATTGATATCTCTGGCTCAGAAAATGGAATCGTCGCCCTGCCTGATACTGTAAACGAATTATTTCTTTCCGTTGCTTCAAGGTATACTCATATCGTAGCTCCAAATGGAGATTTGATACAATTTTTAATTCAGGATGAATTTAATGATGATCAAATCATCCACGCACGATCTGTTCTGCAATCAATGCTAACCGATGTCCCAGGCAGTGAGTGGGGAAGTAATAAAACTGCAATTGCAAATGCCATAGCCAATACGAATGCAATTCTGTTCCTTTTAAATGATGAGGCTCAATATGAAAACCCGAATCTTTGGGCGCTCATTGATGCAGGTGTGCAAGGACAAGATTTACTTGCAATCGAAGTATTTCCCGAAGGAAGTAGTGAATATATGATAAGCGCAGAAAGAGATGCGACTTATGAAGAAATACTACATTACGTACATGGCTTTGGGATACAATTTGCATCTCCTGGACTACAGAACGCGATTCAAAATGCGATGGTTCAGGCAATCGAAAATGAGTTGTATAATCCTCTACCAGATTTGCCTGAGGAAGACCAGGATGAAGAGTACTTTGCAATAGGAATGGAATGCTATTTTGGACTCTGGGAGCATGATCCGAATGGGAATGGTTATTCTGGAGGTGATGAATATGCATTCATAGATAGGGATTCAATGGAAGATGGTGACCCATTACTTTTTGAGATCATGGTTGGCTTTATGGGCGATTCATGGTGCTATGCCCCATTGCTACCGGTTGATTTTCAGGGTGACTTTCATATGGAAAGAGAGACATCTCTTGCTTATACATATAGGTCACAATTTTTAAAGGATATAAGTCTCAGAGGACAGGGGTCAATTACAATTTGGGGTAATAGCTACGATAACATAATGTTTGGTAATGAGGGTGAGAACGTTTTTAAAGGAAGGTATGGTGATGATATCATAAATGGATTTGAAGGTCTAGATAGAGCAGTCTATGAGGGCAATCGAGAAGAATATGTGGTACTACCTCCCCAGGCAACATATGATTCTTCATTTCACATTCTTGACCTTGAGCCAATGCGAGATGGCACAGATCACTTATACGGCATTGAAGAAATAGATTTTAACGGGGATATATACGAGATTAATTCATTATTAAATTCAGAAAACCAAGCATTGCCTATTGAATTTGAATTATTTTCCCCATATCCCAATCCTTTTAATCCAAAAACAAAAATTTCATTTAATTTACCAAATGATGCTAAAATCAATATCATTATTTTTGACATAAATGGTAGAAAGGTAAAGGCTTTTGAGCTGTTGGATGTAAATGCAGGTAGGCATGAAATTGAATGGAATGCGCTGGATGACTATGGGAAACAAATTTCCGCAGGTGTCTATTTTGTTAGTCTAGTGTATCTTAATCAAATGCAGTTTCAAAAGATCCTTTTCCTCAAATAATAATGAAATAAGTGTGAGTAAGGTCACATCTTCTTTCGTTTTTCCTATAGCCGGAAGCGAATACGCACTATTTTCAAAAAAATTAATGACTTACAACATATTGATAATATTAAAATAAGGAGACATATTAATATGGATTTAAAGCGGAGAACTCAACAGGGGTTCACAATGATAGAAATTATGGTTGTAGTTGTGATTGTTGCAATTCTTGCGGTAATCGCTCTTCCAACCTATTTAGACTATGTAAAAAGTTCTTATGCATCTGAAGCAAGAACGGTAATGTCCAATATAAATAATGCTGCAAAAATGTATTACCAAACAAAAGGGGAGTGGCCTTCTGAAATAGATGAGCTAGAAAGAGCAGGGCAGCTAGATGTGAGTCGTTCTACGAAATTAAAATGGACATTTGATTTGCAATTAAGTGATCAAGGAGGACGGATTACCGCATCAAGTACTGAGGAAATGTCTGGAGGTGCTGGGCACCAGGTTGTATACGATGCTGATCTTGGTAAATTCACAGGATACGGATCTCCTGAGGGGGAATAGCACTTAATGGACCTTAACAAGCTTTTAAGCTATTCAGTTGATAGTGGAGCATCTGATTTGCATTTAAGTGTTGGTTCAATACCGATGGTCAGAATCAATGGAACAATGAAACCATTGAACATGGAACCACTAAAGCAAGAAGATATGGAGTCCATCATACCGCAGGTCTTGGATGATGATCAAATTGATTTATTCGAGAAAAATAAAGAGATTGATTTCTCTGCAAGTTTGAAAGGTAAAGGCAGATTCAGAGTAAATTTTTTCAACCAGATAAAAGGTTTAGCGGGTGTTTTTCGTACTATTCCTGAAGTGGTGAAGGATTTTGATGATCTCGGAATCCCTCCTGTGTTAAAAACCCTTGCTCTTATGGATAGAGGTCTTGTTCTCCTTACAGGACCGACTGGTTCAGGAAAAAGCACCACCTTAGCTGCAATGGTGGACCACATAAATACCCAGCGGAGCTGTCATATAATAACGATAGAAGACCCAGTTGAATATTACCATCAAACCAAAGAGAGTCTCATTAATCAAAGGGAGCTTGGGGCAAATACTCATAGTTTTGCAAATGCAATGCGTTCTGCATTGCGCGAAGATCCAGATGTGATACTAGTAGGTGAGATGAGAGATCTCGAAACTATATCTCTTGCTCTGACCGCAGCAGAAACTGGACACTTAGTGCTTTCTACCCTTCATACATCCAGCGCAGTGAAAACCATTGATAGAGTCATCGATATTTTCCCAACAGGTCAAAAAGGGCAGATTAGATCAATGTTATCTGAAAGTTTAGAAGCTGTGATTGCTCAGAAATTGCTTAAAACAAAAGATGGTAAGGGAAGAATACCTGCTTGTGAGGTAATGATCGCTAATACTGCCATACGTAATCTAATTCGCGAAGATAGAATATATCAGATTCCTTCCATCATTCAATCTGGTGGTGTTGAGGGGATGCAATCACTTGATCAAGATCTACAAAGATTAGTTTCTAAGGGTGAAATTGAAAAGAAAATGGCAGAGAGTATTGCTGAAAATCCTAAGCTTTTTGCTCAAAATATTTTATGATTCTCAAACAAACTACAAGAGGGATAGGTTTCATAGAGGTAATGACCGCTACAGTAGTGATTTCCATTGCTTGCATTGGTCTTATGATGGGAGTTGTTCATGCCCGAGGTGAACTACACTCTCTGGAGATAAAGGAAAGGGCAACAGAAGAATTATTAAACTATATGGAGTATTGGAAAGGTCGTGTTGCTGACGGTACACTTTCTGCGTATGAACTTGCAGGAGATCCTGATGGAGATGAAATATTTCTTGTTGGCGGAATTGGACAGAAGAATTCTGTTGAAGCAAGACTATATTATGACCTAAGGAGATTGAATAGTTTTAATGATTATGGAACCACAGACTTGACTAGATATGAATTAGAGTGCTGGATAAAATGGGGTGATAGATTTACTTCACCCACTGGTAGATATGCTGGTGATACTGGATATGAAAGGAGAATGTCGACAATAATGACCGAATTTGAATTATGATTAAATCTGTGCTGAAGAATTCGAGCAAAGGGATGACACTCCTAGAGTTGTCTGCCGGTATAGTAGTTGTTTCTATCATTGCAATTGGGATGACAACTGGTGCTCAAGCTGTGATGCTGCACTACCAAACTGATACCGTAAGGCAGGATATGAGACAATATGGGAACAATATAATGCGTGAAATTGTTCGTGAGTTAAATCAAACCCAGAGAATAGAGCTTGATACCTATAATGGGTTTGCAAGATTAAAACTATATGAGTACTACACAGACACTTCACCTGAGCTGACGATATCTTGTGATGATAGATTTGGTATTCAGTTCAATGGTAATGTTCCCGTAGATGGGGTGTTAAAATTTCCCAGTGAGGGTGTATTTAGAGGTCAAAACAGGCGTATAGTATATGTTGATGATTTTGTTATTGAGTATGACATGCAACCAGGGCTTGGGTCAAGCACATTTAAAAATTCATATCTTGATCTCACACTAGTACTTGCGATGGAATCTGAGGTGATGGATGAGGTACTTCAGCCAATTAAAGAGCAGCATGTTTATCACAGGACCGTTTTCATGGGTACCTCTTATATTCAAACCAAAGTTACAAATGCAATGGGATTTGATAGTGATGTTTAATCAGAAAAACAAAGGAAGTGCTGCTCCATTAGCGTTACTATTTACCTTAGTTAGTATGTCATTTACGGTTGCGTATTTAAAGAATTCATTTAGCCAGAGTGCTATGGAAAAATACAGATATACCGAGTGGAAAGCGCTATACGCAGCAGAAGCAGGATTGAATGATGTTGGAGTTGTAGTTCTCCCATATATAGTCTCAGATACTCTTCTAATCCCTGATGGTGTTGTTTACGGAAAAGATGAAAATAATCTGCCAATTGGCATGTACAAGGATATCGCATGTTCGACTCAATTAATTCCTAACACTACAAGGAAGGAATATGTAGCATATTCCACTGGAGTTGCTGACTATGTAACTCCCTCTGGGAACAATGTTTCAATTGAAAGAAGAGTCTATACTTCCATGGTGCCCCAAGGGTTTGAGGAATTCATGTATTTTACTCATGAAGAATTACCAATAGGTCCAGGAAATACTGGTGTTGTCAATTTTGGTTCTGGAGATGAGCTAGAGGGTAAGGTACACACTAATGGTAATATGACATTTAGCAACTACGGATGCCCTGACTTTAGCGGAGAAGTTAATATTACTTTTGAAGCAATAGAGCAATACGGTAACGCAATTAATTGGGGTGGCTGCAATGATGATATTTTTGAGGACGATGACGGAAACACAATTTTAGATACTGTGTCACAGATTATTTTTCCCCCTGATAATTCTGCTGAAATTGCAAGATCGAATGCTACAAGAACATTCATAGCAGATAATAAACTTTTCAGAAGTGGAAAGAAGGACACATTGATAATGACCGAAATTCATTTTACTGATGGAGGGTATTGGGCTACGCAATGGCTATACAACATACCGCCTATTGGCACTCCTCCTGCTGAGTTTAGTTATGTTTATGATAGCTCAAATGTTGGCTTGGCGGTTAACCCTACTGGACTTCATTTATCTCAGATTTATGAGGAAGGTTCTTATGGATTATCCGCATTTTTAACAATGGATGGAACTACAACAGATGGTGTTAATGTGGCTAGTCTGGTATCAACTAGTGAGTTAACTATTGATGATGGAGACTTAATCGTCATTAGAAATGAAGACAATTCAAAGGTTATTTCATTTACGGCTGATGGTTCAGCAACAGGTAATGCAATTGATATTTTTGGTGAAGTGATAGTTGTCCGTTTTTACCAGGAAACACTTAATTACGTAGGCCCTGAAGGCGAAGGTTTTAATGATGACGAACCTGTCACCTTTGTTAATACAAGTGCAAGTAGTGGTGACCTTGATGAGGGTGTTGAATGGAATTCATCATTACTATACCACGATCATGATACGGAAGATGCGAGTACATATTGTGAAGCTGGTGGTAGGCAGCACTTTGACTTTGATTATTGGACTGCCGGAGGTTCGTGCGATATTTTCAATTGTCCTGATGAAATATACAATAGTGAATATGTTTATATGGGGCGGACTTTCTTTTCTCGAGGAAACTCTCCCCAAGTAATATACATAAAAGGTGGTCAGGTCCTCGTAAGAGGTACCGTAGATGGACAATACACAATAGTTACTGATGATTATACGGAATACAGACGTCATGATGATAATAGCATCATTGATAGGGTATGGGGTAACATATGGTTGATTGATGATGTCATCTATCAGGATTCCTTTAGTAATGGGCAGGTTATTCACCCTCAAAATGGAGGTACAAACCATGTACTAGGTCTTATTGCAGGCGGGAGTGTCATCATTGCAAATACAAGGCCAAATGGTGCAAGAGGTGGTCAGTATAGCTCTCATATTAAGATTAATGCAGCTATACTTGCAATGAATGGAGGATTCATATCGCACTATTGGCAGAACACTCTTTTTGATTATCACAATTATAATGATGGATGGCCTAATTATCCAGCAATTGGTGATGGTCGTGGAGGGCACAGGAATCATTACCGCCCTGATGACCAGTCAGGTATCTATACAGGAAATGATGATATACGAGGTACTGTATATTTATGGGGGTCAATTGTCCAATTCCGGAGAGGGTACATGAAAAGAAATTACCCTGGACCTTATAATGTTTCTCCCGGTGTTGGTTATGATAAGAATTATCATTACGATTGGAATCTTAGATTAAAACCACCACCTTATTTTCCAGATCTTCAAAGCACTAATAATACAGTAATATTAAAAATGGCTTCATATGGCGAAGCAAAAAAACAATATCAGGATTAATTAGAATTATGTATCTCGGATTAGATATTGGGCGGCAATATGTAAAAATGGTTCTTGCTGAAAAGACAAAAGATAGCTTCAAGGTCATCGATGCGGGCTCACGTCTTGTTCCTGAACCAAACACAGCCTTTGATCCAGAGAAGATTGACCACTCTCATTGTGTAATGGCGGTCAAAGAGCTTTTCAGGCAGCAGGGGTTTAACCCAAAAAGAGCTAAGGGACTCATCACTGGCATAAATGGATCTTCGGCAAGCATAAAACAGATTACTACGATGGAAATGCCATCAGATGAATTAGAGTCAGCGATGACATTTGAAGCTAGAAAGCACATACCTATGGATGGCACTGATGCAGTAATTGATTACCAGATAATTGGTTCAAACAAGAAAGAAGTGGACAAAATCGATGTTGGGTTAGTTGCCTGTACCAAAGGAGTGCTCAATGGGCATCTGGAACTTTTGAAAGAGTGCAATCTGAAACCTGGAATAGTAGACGTTAATCCAATCGCCATGAGCAATGCTTTTTCATTTGTTAAAAACATTCCAGATGATGGTCTTGTTGTAATGCTGGACATTGGATCCGTTTCTTCCACTTTAGTTGTTTATGGGAAAGGTGAGCAGTTTTTTACTAGAGACCTACCCATTGGCGGACATCATTTTGTTAAAGAATTATCTGAGAAGAAAGATATAGGATATATAGAGGCTCAGGACGGTTTATTCAAAGAAGGCCTAACTCTACTTAAGCAAGACATTGATCAAGGAGGAGACGTAGGCATAGCTGAGAGAACGGTTTATGATAATTTAATCGAAGACATGCGTAGATCATTAAGATTCTATGCTAAACAAACTGGGCAAAGCTTTTTCTTAAAGATTTTTCTGACTGGTGGTGCTGCTATTACTCCAGGGCTAGCATCTATGGTCAATGAAAAGTTAAATATCGAGTGCTCTGTTTTCAATCCATTTGAATCTGTGGAAGGTGGAAGTGACATTTCTTCAGTTAATAATAGTCAATTCGCAACGGCATTAGGTCTCGGCATACGTGGAGGAATGAATATTGGATAAACAATATATAGTAATTAACCTCAATAAAGCTGAGAGCGCTGAAACAAAGCAGGCCAGGGTACGTGAGCAGGCTCGGTGGACCATCTTTAGTTTACTCTTGGTTTTGTTGTTGGGAGTTAATGCTAGAGTATGGATGATAAGCTATGGCTATGATGATATCATAGATAAAAAGAAAAAAGAGATATCTAGGTTAAAGACTGAAATAAACAATTTGAAATCCAAAGGTAAGAACTTATCAAAAGAGGACATTCTATCTTTTGCAGAGTTAGAGCAGGAAAGATTTTTATGGGCACACAATCTAGAGAAAATGGGAGTGCTGACCCCAGACGACATAGCGATTACTGGTCTAAGATTCAAGAGAAAAAAGTTAATCATCAATGGTATTGCACTAACATTCGAAGATAGGAATGATTTTGAGATAATAGAGGAGTATGTCCAAACACTTAGAAAAAATAAAGAATTTTCTGATAATTTCAGCAAGATAAAATTTGATGGGCATAATAAAATTAGCATAAGAGGTCAAGAAATCGTAAGGTTTACAATTGAGGCGACTTCAAAAAAGAATAGAGGCAAGAGGTTTTCTTGATATGAAGAATGGTTGAAAAAAGGAATCTGATATTGCTGGCTTGTCTTTTAGGCCTTACCGCATCTTATTGGCTGAGCGCATCTTTTTTCATTGGTGATAAGCCATTTGAAATAAAAGTTTTAGAGCAAGAGCAGCAAGAACTAAATGAGAACCTAATTAGTGCTCAAATTCTAGCAAGTCAATTAGACCGGGTTTTTACCTTATTTCAAGAGAATTTAGCACTTTCCAAGGCAGATTCATTAGCTGATGATGCCAGTCTACCATTCTTAAATAACCTAACAGACATGTTAGAGGATCTTGACATCAAACTGCTTGGAATAAAACCAAAGCCGCGTTTAGATAAAATCAATTATTTAAAAGCACCTTACATAATAACTCTAGAGTGTTCCTTCGATCAGTTTGGAAAGTTCCTTGCTGAAATAGAGCGCTCACCAAGATTGATTACCATAGATGAATTCGAAGTAAAGAACGGAATTGAAAGAATCAAGGCAAATACGGAGGAAGACAAATTGCTTTATCAAGAATTCATAGTAAACCTTTCTACCATTACTCTTGTAAAATCAAAAAATAAGATTACATCATGAGTGATAGGTCAATAACCATCTGGAACCTATTAGTAGGCTTTACGATAGTCTCATTAATTGCAACAAGTTTTAAACTTTTACCTATGAACAAAAAATATAACCGATTAAAGCAAGCGGCAGCTGATTTGCAATTTGGTACTGACAAAGAACTTGAGAACATCATATCCTACCTTGAGGATAGACTTGAAGATAGAAGTAAATTTGAATTTGAAATAAAAAATACACCAATGCTCTTGACAAATGTACTCTCGCTTGCTGATGGCACAGGAAGAAGAATTAAGCGTAATAGAAATGCGGTTAGAGTGGCCTTAGTTTACCAAAGAGATGACCATTTTCAGGCTCAGATTGATTTTAGGGGAAAGGTATTTACTGTCTCTAAGGGAGATGTTTTGCCTGAGATAGGTATCATTGAGGACATCGATGGAACTCAAGTTATCATAAGAACAGAAAATGGTAAGAAAGCCTACCCGGCACCGGGGTATGAACCTGCAACATAGGATATTCAGGATTAAATTATGAAAAAACAATTGAAATTGAACTTACGGAAAAATTTTACCGTAATCATTGCACTGTCCATTTTTACGCAAGCTATAATTGCACAAACGACAGCAAATGAAATCATGGACGAACAGGCGCTGATAACAGTACATGCTGAGGATGCATTCTTACCAAGCATTTTAGCTATTTTGGCAAAGGAAAGCGGATATAACATTGTTACAGACCCTAACGTGAACAGACAAGATAAGGTATCCATTCATTTGGATGAGGTTCCAATCAATGAAGCGATTAATCTTGTCGTGAGAGCAGTTGGCCTTAGCTATGAAAAAGTTGGCAATTCATATTTGATAGCCGAGTCAAAAAAATTAAAAGAAGAAGTTGGAGTTACTTCCCATGTGATTACATTAAAATATGCTGCAGCAATGGATGTAAAAAACCTATTGCAGGATATTTCCGATCAGGTTCAGGTTGATATCCCTGGAAACAAATTGCTTGTTAATGCCTCTCCGAAAAAAATTGCAGAGATAATTAACGTTGTGAAGGCCATTGATGTCCCTGCCATTCAGATCATGTTGGAGACAAGATTAATTGAGGTTGCAGCAGATGGGGAAGAGCAACTTGGACTTGATTGGTCAAAGGTGTCAAGCTATTCAACGATATTAGCTGAAAATGGCGTTCCTCTTGAAGAAGGTGCAGGATCTAGAGTCCCTGATGATCAAACTTTAGGTCAATTGCCAGCCACTATGGGTTTTGATAGGCTTAGCGAGCTTACAAAAAAAGATAAGACTGGTATTCTCCCTAAATATTTTAGTAGGCAACTTACAGCATTTGAACTAACACTAGACATGTTATTAAGAAGCAATAAGGCAGAAGTGCTTGCTGATTCAAGGCTGACAACAATAAATGGTAGAGAAGCAAATATAAAGCTTGTTGATATTGTTCCTTATATTTTGAGTTCTGGAGGTGTTGGTGGTCAGGTGCAGGTTCAAAAAGAAGAGGTTGGTATCAAGCTCAATATTTTACCCACGGTAAATACGGATGGATACATAACAGTAAAAGTAGAGCCAGAGGTCTCAACTATCTTTGAATTTATTGGCCCAGATGCAAATATACCGAGAGTTAAAAGCAGAATATCATCTACTACTATAAGAGTAAAAGATGGTCAATCCATTATAATTGGTGGTTTGCTTAGTAATGACAAAAAGCAAACAACATATAAAGTGCCAATACTTCACAAATTACCTTGGATTGGAAAGTTGTTTACATCAAAGGGCACCATTGAAAGGAAAACAGACCTTGTTATACAAATCACACCAAAAATAATTGTTGACGCTTACACTGGTATTTCAAAATCCAGTGATGTTTCTAGCTATGAAACATATGTGAATGAGAAATATCTATCTGGTAGTAAATCTGATACAGGAAATGACAAAAATGATGAGAAAAATAACCAATCAGATTCGTCCCAAGGACAAGGAGATTAATATGAAAATCTTTAAAATAATTAGTTATTTACTAGTATTTTGTATTTTACAACTTACACTTTCTTGTGATGATAGACTACCGTCTGAATCAGGGGGAGCTGTAGAAACTGGTAGCTTGGAATTATCATATGTGTTTGTAAGTGGATCCACAGATAATCCAACTATTGTTGGTGAGGTATTATCAGACCCTGAAGCAATCACTTCTGTGATTGTTATTGCAAGGCTTTTGGATGCAGATGGTAATGGTGTAAATAATAAATCGCTACAATTTTCAAAGGACGATGACATTCAGGGAGCATTTGATACAAGCGACCCTTCTACAAAATATGTACCAAATTTCAAAGAATTTGGTTACCCTGACATGGGTGGGAACGGATACGCATATGCTAGATTTACTCCTTCAAGCAGTGTTGAAAAAATTGAGACCACTGCATCATCAGGAGCAATCATTACTGTAAAGTACACTGATGACATTATAGACAATGTTGAATTTTCTATTTTTAGTAAAATAAATCAGGTCTGGCCATATACCATGAACATAACAGCTAGTTCGCAGATAGATCTTGGCGCGAGTAGTGATTATGAGGTTCTATTGCAAAATGCGTATGGTCACGAACTTGGAGGTGTATTGCTTAACATAGAATCTGCTAATGGCAGTATCGAATGCGCTGATACCTGTTACACAGATGCTACTGGTAGGATTAATACAACTTTTGAGTCGTATAGTTTTAGTGAGAATGTTGGACCAGGTTTGGTCAACACTTCGTTCTATCACCCTGAAATAGGTGATACTGTAACGGTACAAAAACAAATAGTAATTGGGACAGAAAGTGCTGTTGGTTCTTGTGCTTATATTGAAATACCTGCTTCTAATCCTAGTGAGGTAGTTGTCAAGGATGGTGGGGGTATTGAGTCTACTGATATTAAAGCAGAGGTTTATGATAACAATGGGAACCTCTTGACGACACCAATCACTGTTAATTTCCAATTGGAGCCAATTCTTGAAGGGACCTACCTGAATTCTCCAGGCCAAACCTCAATAAATGTTGAGACTGTAAATGGTGTGGCAACAGTGTCTTTAAATAGCGGTTCTGAGCCAGGGCCAGTAAGGATTATTGCAAGAACAAATACAACTGAAACATCAATTTGTGATACATTAAATGATGCTCTTGAAAGTATATCAGTTCCTGTCATAATTGCATCAGGTGCTCCTTACTACATAGAAGCAGAGTATGATCCAAATAGCACAGAGGCCATTGGCGGCGGTTTCTACCAAACAGAATGCGCTGCGATTGTTTACGACAGGTGGTATAATCCCGTGGAGGATTCCACCTATGTATATTGGTCTATTAACCCCCTACCCCCTGATACTCTCATAGATGCATTTGTAGAGGGTGTTAGCTATACCAACAATGAAGGTACGCTAAGCGGTACTGCAACGCCTGGAGTTGCTAGATCGCATATTGTTTATTCAACGGATGCAATAGGAGACATTGGTCAAGTTCGGGCGCTTACTTTTGGTGCTAATGGAGACTCGGTTGCATCATTCATCAATGAAGACCAGGGCGATGCTACATTATTCTTCCTCCCAGGACAGGTCTCTTTATTAGCGGATGCAACATACTGGGATTTTAGTCTTCCACCATCTCTGATAGCAACGATACAGATTTCTGCTTTAGTGATTGATTACTACGGTAATCCTGTGGTAGATGCGCCTGTTGCTTTTGCAGGAACCGGTGTTGGAGGATGGGCAGAGGTGCAATATGAAAATGTTGGATGGGCTGATGAAGGTGTTCTTGGATCAGGGGCAGGAGATGGATGTTTTAGCTGGCGAGATTATGGAGCTGATGATAACCCTGAGACAATGGATATGGGTACATTTAACCAACATCACGATTCATTTGATCTCGATGGGGACGGATTAATTGATACTTCAGAAGTATCAGAATTCTTTAATGATTGGGGATATGATGGTATAGAAAATACATTTGATCAGGGAGAAGGTAATGGTTACTGGGATGGATATTCAATGATAAATTGCGAGCCCGTCGTCAGGACTGATCAAGATGGATACGCAAGGATATTTGTCCAGTTCGATCGCGGCCTTTGCACCTTAGCTAATGAGGATGATGGTGTCTGTGTTTATGATGATTTTACAGCAAGTATGTCTGCAACTCTTTTAATTCCTGAGATTACTACCAGTGACCCACTAGACATACTTCTAGTAAGAACGGGGAATGATTGTGATTGAAGAAAAGAGAAAACTAATTCAGAGGTATAGACAATGAACCAAGAATTCAACCCTCAATTTTCAAAAATCGGAGAGATACTCATAAATAATGGTAAGGCAACTGAGAGCGGTATCAATGAAGCTCTAGCTCAGCAAAAAACTACAAATGATAAGATAGGAGTAACTCTAATTGAGATGGGCTTGATTGAAGAGGATGATTTTACAACTGCCTTTAGCCAGCAGCTTGGTTACAGAAAAGCTGATAATTTTATTCTTTTAGAGGCAAACTCTGAAGTTGCAGGACTTATTCCAGAAGATTTTGCAAGAGAGAATCGTGTTCTTGGAATCAGTAAAAATGAAACTACTATCGTAGTTGCAATGGAAGACCCTGAAGATGTTGTATCTGTCGATTCAATAAAGAGGTTAACCAATTTGAACCCTGACATCCTTGTTGCGGGTCCCACACTATTGGAGAATGCGCTTGACAAGGTGTATGGTGAAATACAAAAAACAGCAGAAGTGGCTGAGACTATTGATAGTATCACAATTGTCTCGGGTGAAGAAGGGTCGCAAGAGGAGGTGGATCTATCACCTGATAAGGCATCAGATGAAGATGCTCCAATAGTTAAATTAGTAAATCTTATTTTCCAAGAGTCAATTAAAGAGCGCGCAACAGATATTCACATCGAACCAATGGAGGCACAAGTTTACGTTAGGATTAGAATAGATGGCGTACTTCAAACCATTATGACGCCACCAATCGCATCATTGAGTGGCTTAGTAACAAGAATCAAGATACTTTCCAATTTAAATATTGCAGAAAAACGTCTTCCACAGGATGGAAGATTCTCTGTAAAGTCTCCAGGGAAAGACATAGATATTCGTGTATCAATTTTGCCTACTGTTTATGGAGAAAAAGTAGTAATGAGACTCTTAGATAAAACTGGATTTGATTTCAATCTAACATCTCTAGGATTTCCCAGACAAAACTTAGGTACCTTTAAAAAAGTCATAAAACAGCCGTATGGTATGGTTGTTGTCTCAGGACCTACTGGTTCAGGAAAATCAACCTCATTATATGCAGCTCTTAAAGAGATTAAAAGTGAAAGAACTAATATTACTACTGTAGAAGACCCTGTGGAATACCAACTTGATGGTGTCAATCAGGTTCAAGTTTTTGAAGATATTGGTCTTACATTTGGTTCTACACTCAGGTCGATTCTTAGACAAGATCCAGATGTATTACTCATCGGTGAGATACGTGATGGTGAAACAGCAGATATAGCAGTAAAATTTGCACTAACTGGTCATTTGGTGTTCTCAACAGTCCATGCTAATGATGCTCCGGGAACAATAACAAGACTTCTGGATATAGGAATAGCTCCTTTTTTGGTCGGTTCCTGTTTAAATCTTGTTATGGCCCAAAGGCTTGTTAGAAGAATATGTACGAACTGTAAGGAAGAATACTCACCTAGCTCTGAGGAATTAGCCTTGGTAGGCCTTGAGAAAGACCGTGTAAATGGACCACTTTTTAAAGGTAAAGGGTGTCCTGATTGTCGCAATACTGGTTACAAAGGTAGACTTGCTATTTTTGAAATGATACCTATGGCAAGAGATTTGAGAAAGCTTGTTTTTGATAATGCAAATGAAGATGATATAAGGCAAACGGCGCTTGATAATGGTATGACAACCTTAAGAGAAGCTGGCTTAGCTAGAGTTCTTGATGGAACAACCTCGATTGAGGAAATCATGAGGTCAACCGTAGAAGATCTATAGTGGCAGTTTTTAATTATCTTACAAAGGATTCTGAAGGAAAAAGGAAGGAGGGCGAGATACGTGCTGACTCGCTTGATAGTGCAATTCAGAAGTTGTCTTCAAATGGTCAGATGGTTATAACTCTCAAAGAAGTAGACGATACTTTTGACTTTCTAGGACCATTTATTGATGAGATACAATTATCCATCGAAAAAGCAAAGAATAGAATTCCACTCTCAAATATAGTTTTTTTTACAAGACAGCTTGCTACAATGTTCTCCGCTGGCCTTACGCTTGAGCGTGCTATACAGAGTCTTGGGGCAGAGGAAAAACATAGAAAATTTAAAAAAGTACTTAATACCGTCAGTGACAATATCAGGAAAGGTTTAAATCTTTCAGAATCTCTTTCAAGGCATCCTGGTGTATTTAATACGCTTTTTGTTGCAATGGTGAAAGCTGGAGAGGTAAGCGGTAATCTAAATGAGATATTAGAGCAGTTATCATCGTACCTTGAGAATCTTGATGATACCAGGAGAAAGGTTAAATCGGCCATGAATTATCCNATATTCATGATACTTTTCCTTATAGGTATGCTNATGGTCATGTTATTAGTCATTATTCCAAAATTTTCGCAAGTATACTCTCAATTGGGTGCAGGATTNCCTGCAGCAACCCGAAAAATGATTGATTTCAGTAACTGGTTTGGTGCAAATGTTGGTTTCCTTGGTTTTGTTACTTTTACAGTGCTTGGGATATTGTGGTTAATATCAAAAACTCAGAGAGGTGGTTTTGCACTAGACTCCATTTTATTAAGGATACCCGTTTTTGGCGCACTGATTGAACAGTCTATTTTAAATAAATTTTGCAAAACATTTGGTATTCTCATTGGTGCAGGTGTCCCAGTTCTTGAGACTACAGGTCTTTTGAGAAAAGTGGTTGATAACAAGGTGTACGAAAGAGCCATAGATGATGCATCTGACCTTATTCGAGATGGTTATAATATTTCTACAGCCTTAAGAAGAACAGAGGTCTTTCCATCCATACTTCTCCAGTTAGCCTCTACTGGTGAGGATACTGGTGAGCTCGATGACCTATTGGATAGAGCAGCTGATTATTATCAAAAGCAGGTCGATGCGTTGGTTGAGAGGATGACAACACTTATAGAACCTCTTTTAATACTATTGGTTGGTGCGGTCATTGCCTTGATGGTAGTTTTAACATACCTACCGGTTTTTCACCTTGGTTCTGCCTTGCAATCAGGATTGTAAATGGAATTTTTAATGATTTTTGTAATTGGGTCGGTTTTAGGCCATTTTTCAAAAAGATTGATTAATTGGCTTGATATCAACAATTACAAACTAGATAAAAAAAACATTCTATGTGAATTTATTGGGGGTCTTTCGTCTTTCTGGGCATTCTCAAATTTAGATAAACCTGAGGCAATGGTTTTCATTCTAATCGTAACATCCCTAATTAGTATTTCTATTATTGATTACCAAACATTTCAAGTGCCTTTGGTATTCATATTTATTGGAATGGTTGCCATAATGATTGGTCTATTATACAAGGTTATGTATCTTTCAGCCTCATTATGGGGCATATTCGTAGGCGCTGTAATCCCTTGTGCCATAATGTTATTAATGTGGATGATTACAAAACGACAGGGTATGGGTTTCGGTGACATACAAATGGGTATTGTTCTTGGTGCTTGGTTGGGGCCAATGAGAATGGCAATAACATTATTCTCTGCATCGATTTTGAGTCTGTTGGTATGGATAATCGTTTCTTTATTTGATGGTTTTGATATGAACAGAGCCTTGCCAATGGGACCGTTTTTATCATTTGCAGGAATAGGTGTTTATATTGGTAGTTTTTACTACCCTGAATTTTTTCATTTATTGATTTTGATATAGAGGTAGACATGACAAAAATACACAGTCGGTTATGGATAGGTCTGATTTTGAATATTTTAATTGGGTCAAATAATGATTCATCAATAATTCATGCCGGTTTTGAGGTCGCTAATAGTAAAAATAAATTGATTTATGTTAACCCTGGTTATGAATTACAAGACATTATTCGCGACGGTTATACTTTTGTCAAGCCACAAATGGTTGGAGCAGGGTCAGCTTCTGAAATTGGAGAGCCAGATCTTCCCACGGTTTCAACGTATTACGAAGTTGAACCGGGTAAAACATATACTGCCCAAGTTACAATTTTAGAATCTGACGTTATTGAAAACGTTGAATTGTTTCCATCTCAAGGATATCAACCAGAGCAATTCTCCAACAAGAATTTGGTACAAAATCATTTATCGCAAAACAATGTATTCCCTCAAGAAATAGCCAACATATCATCTCCAATGGTTTTTAGAGACATTGTAATCGTTCAAGTATCTGTTACACCGTTCCAATATGATCCAATAAACAAGACACTTAATATAATTCAAAGTGTTGAAATAGAACTAGATGAATCAGGCGATACTGATATGCCGTTTATTCCACAAAAAAGATCAAGATCATTTGAAAAGCTCTATGAATCAATTGTGGTAAACTATGAATCAACTAATAGGAATGAGGATGATTACCAAAGACCAGCTATTTTATATGTTCTTCCAAGCAATATAGGTAATCTTTTAGAGACTGTGGAGCTCTTAATGGATTGGAAGAAAAGAGTTGGGTATGATGTGCATTATGTGTCCTCATCAGGAATAGTGAACAATAAAAACAATCTGAAAGACTATATAGAAGAGGCATATGAGACTTGGGAAACCCCGCCTGTGCATGTAAACATAGTCGGTGATGCTACTGGGAGCTATGATATTCCAACCTGGAGTGAGTCATATAGTGGTTACAATGGAGAGGGTGATATGCCCTACACTACGCTAGAAGGTGGTGATGTTTATCCCGAGGTGTTCATTGGAAGAATGTCATTTTCAACAAGCTCCCATTTGAACACAATTATTAGTAAAACACTAAATTATGAATCTAATCCATATATGGGTGAAAACTGGTTCCAGCGCGCATGCTTAGTCGGTGATCCAACAACATCTGGCATATCTTGTGTAATAACAAATGAGCATATTAATGAGATAATGGACCTTGCAGGCTTTGAAGAAGTAAATACAGTATATAGTGGGTCATTTCCAAGCCAAATGGTATCTGGGTTAAATGAGGGAGTCTCTTTCTTCAATTATAGGGGATACTATGGCGTAAGTGGTTTTGGTTCTAGTGATGTAAATGGTACCTCCAATGGTTTCATGTTACCAGTCGCTACTGTCATAACGTGTGGTACAGGTTCATTCGCTGGAAGCGGGGAGTCACTTATTGAGGCCTTCATAAGGGCAGGCACATCATCAAATCCTAGAGGGTCGGTAGTTTGCATAGGTACAGCAACTCTTGGAACTCATACGATGTTCAATAATTTAGTGGATATGGGTTTTTATTATGGTACGCTAATAGAAGGAATAGAAACTCCAGGATCTGCACTTGTATACGGGAAAATGATGCTGTACAAGAATTATCCAAACAATCCAAATAACTATTGCCATATTTTTACTCATTGGAATAATCTCATGGGGGAGTCCTCACTTCAAATGTGGACTGCATATCCTCAAGAAATCAATGTATCACATCCATACGATTTGACAGTAGGAACAAATTTTATTGATATTTCCGTCGATAAAAATGGTTCTCCCTTGGAAAATGCTTGGGTAACGATATTAATGGATGATGAAATATTTGAATCAGGTTACACAAATCCACAAGGTTTTGTTAGACTGCCAATAAATTCTGATGCTATTGGTGAAGTTTTGGTTACTGTTACGAAAAAGAATCATTATCCCTATCAAAGTTCATTTCAATTACATGATCCTGGCGTGGCAATTGGGGTAAGTGAGTCTCCATATTCCATTGATGATGACAATTCTGGTAGCTCAACTGGAAATGGTAACATGGTTGCAAATGGAGGTGAAACACTTGAGATCTATGTCTCTGCAAAAAATTATGGTTCAGAAGACGCCTCAAATGTTTACGGACAAATATATTCCTCCAATGGTAATGTAACCATTGATTCATTGGGTGCGATAGTTGAATTTGGTGATTTGCTTTCAGGAGAAGCAGCAAGTGGCATTACCCCATTTATCATAAGTTTGGATGATGGTATTGCAGATAATACAGATCTCGGACTTGTAGTTAGTTTCTCAGATTCAGAAGGTAATACATTTAACGGGATGCTTGATATCCAAGCTGCAGGCAATGACCTTAATGCAGTAAGCATTGATGTAGTTGGAAGTGAAGATGATGTAATGACTCCTGGGGAATTATCATCCATTAAAATCGAGCTTGGTAATACTGGAGCGACTACTGCAATTTCAGTTAGTGGCACAATCACTTGCGCTTCACCTTTTATTGAGATAATAGATAATTATGGGACTTGGGCATCTGTTAATCCAGGTGGTCTTGCGTTTAATGGTGATGACCACTTCGAAATAAGTGCATTGGAAGAGACCATCCCCGGTGCCATAGCGCACCTAATTTTAAACCTAGAGACGGATGATGGTTATGTATCTAATTCCATTATTGATATCCAAATTGGTCAGCCAACTATCAATGATCCTGTCGGACCTGATTCCTACGGTTACTACATCTATGATAATGAGGACATAGACTATCTGCTTGCTCCATCTTATAATTGGGTTGAAATAGATGCAAGAGAAGGAGGACCAGGGATTCATCTGAACGCTTTGTCAGATAATGGAAATAATCAAGATGATGTGCACACTATAGACCTACCATTCACATTTAAATTCTATGGACAAGACTACGATCAAATTAGTATTTCCTCAAATGGATGGATCGCGATGGGTGAAACAGACCTTGAATCGTTTCGTAATTATGAGTTACCTGGAGTAGGAGGTCCTGCAAAAATGATTGCAGTATTTTGGGATGACCTAAAATTATCAAATGGTGGAAGAGTATATACTTGGCATGACCAATCAGAAAAAAAATTCTATGTTGAATGGTCCGAGGTCAGGACCTATCAAAATAATTCAATTGAGACATTTCAAGCAGTCCTGTATGACCCAAGTTACTATATCACACCAACAGGAGATGGTGAAATCTTATTACAGTATGAGACATTTAATAACACTTCATATGGGTCATATGGTTGGGATCAGATTCATGGTCTTTACTGTACAGTAGGAATAGAAGATCATACAATGACCCGAGGAATACAATATACATTCAACGATACATATCACCAAGCTGCAATGGAATTAGGAGATGAGACAGCATTGTTGATTACAACTAGGGGCAGCGATATTAGGCTTGAGGGTGACCTTAACTATGACGAAAGAATTGACATTAATGATTTAATGCTTTTGGTAGATTTTAATCTTGGGTACGAAGGTCAGGTAAATGCCTATTTTGGAGATATAAATGGTGATGGAATGGTGAATGTGATGGATCTGATAGCCTTGATTCAGATGATCATGAACTATGGAGAATAGGATAAGCTCCTCAATAAAATGTACATTCATTTATGCCTCTAATCATACTAGGTACACTTTCACTATTATTGTGCATTTTTGGTGTTCTAGAATTTAGAAGCCATCAGGTTTCATTAAATCGAATACCTTTAAGGATACATGTAAATGGCACCAGAGGAAAATCGAGTGTAACTAGATTAATTGCTGCTGGTTTGCGGCAGAGCGGTCTCAAGACATTTGCTAAGACAACAGGAACTGCACCAAGAGTAATTGATGCTGATGGCAAAGATAGAATAATACATAGGCTACGGCTACCATCAATTGGTGAACAGGTTAAATTACTGAAATATTTCGCATCCAAACAGCCAGATGTTGTCGTGATGGAATGTATGGCTGTTCAACCACAATATCAGTGGATAGCCGAGCATCAAATGGTAAAATCTCATATAGGTGTCATAACGAATGCAAGGCCAGACCATCTAGATGAGATGGGTCCTACGGATGTAGATGTTGTAATGTCATTATGTAATACAATACCTATAAATGGTGTGCTCGTTACTGGTGAAGATGAGAAAATGAATCTAATTCGAGATATAAGTATCGATAATGGTTCTAAATTTATTAAATCAGATGATTCCTCCATAACCAAAGAAGAATTAGAAAAATTCAAATATATGGAACATCCATCGAATATTGCAGTTGCTTTGGATGTATGTAAGGAGGCAGGGGTCCATCGCGATAAAGCACTAAAAGGGATGTATGAAGTTCAACCAGATGCCGGGGCACTAGTTGCATGGAATTTAAATTTAAATGAGAAGTCATTTCGTTTTATTAATGGTATGGCAGCAAATGACCCAGTTTCGACTCTGCAAATATGGAAATTCATTGCAGATAAATATAATAGTGAGGAGTTTGAGAGCTGTATATTCTTCAACTCTAGAGAGGATCGACTCTCAAGAACAAATCAAATGATTGAACTTACCTTAAAGGAGATAAAACCAGATCATTTTATTGTTAGAGGTGATAGAGTCATGTCAATAATCGAGAAAAATATACATTATTCACCCAATACAAAAATAGACTTGATCACCTCTAACGATTCAATAAATTTAATAACCAACAATTTAGGTGTTTTACCTAACAATACTGTGATATATGCAATAGGTAACCAGGTTGGGGCTGGGCAAGAAATATTGGAATTGATATCAACCTTAAGAGAAAATGGCTGAGATTAGTATAGGTTTAGGCATATTTTTAAGTCTTGTTCTTTCTGAGACACTTGGTGTAACTGCTGGAGGTATAATTGTTCCTGGTTATATAGCGCTTTATCTACATCAACCATTACAGGTGTTAGTGACATTTTTTGTTGCAATATTGGTTTGGGCAATCATTCAGATTTTGGGAAACATTATCTTTCTATATGGGAAAAGGAGAATTGTCTTGGCATTGTTACTTGGCTTTTTCTTCGGATATATTTCTAGGAACTTTGTTTTTTTCCCACAAGACCTTGGTTCGGTGGCAGTAATTGGTAATATCATACCTGGTTTAATTGCAAATTGGATGGATCGTCAAGGCATAGTACGAACATTATCAGTTGTGATTTTAACTTCAGTGATGGTCAAATTATTGGTGATTCTTCTTTTCGGAGGTACACTGTTTGAATAACTATAAAAAACATCCTTTTATTCCTGCGATTCAAAAAACATCTACTTTAGTAGTTTTATCAATATTGGCTCTTATATGTTTTATGGTATCAATTAATGTAAGAACAATAGATGTGTCTCCATCCCATGATCAAAAGATCAAAGCGGCAAGATTAATGAAAAATGCAATGGAGGTGTTGAAAGATCACAGAATGGAGAAAGGTGTTTTTATTGATATTGAAAATGATCCAAATGAGACTGGACTTATTGGGAGCCCATTTAGTCTTATTACAACCGATGAGGGTGACTTGGATTCAAAATTAACTACTCTTGATCCTAATTTTTCAGCTGTTGTTGTAGATTTGATGCATCAACTACGATTAGATATCGGTGATAAGGTAGCAGTTTTAATGACAGGGTCTATGCCAGGTGCAAATATTGCTGTATTAACTGCTTGTCAAGCAATGGGTTTGATACCGGTTACAATAACAAGTTTAGGTGCATCTCAATGGGGAGCAAATCAGGTTGATTTTACATGGTTGGACATGGAATCTTTACTCTTTGAAACTGGTTTAATACCAACAATGAGTATTGCTGCATCCATAGGTGGAAGAAATGACATGGGTCGTTTATTATCTCCTGCGGGTCGAAAGATTATAACTGATAATATTGCTAGTCATAATATTCCAATTATAAGGAAAGAAAGATTAGCGGAAAACATACAGAGAAGAATGGAAATCTTTGAATCAAATGTCCCTATTAATTCATATAAAGCAGTTATTAATGTTGGTGGTGGGGTTGCAAGTTTAGGTACGAGCTTTAATCTGAAATTATTACCACCTGGAATAATTGACCGTCCAAGAATTCAAAATATTGGACGAACTGGTGGGATTGAAGGTGTATTCTCAAAATTCATAAATTTTGAAGTTCCTGGTATTCATATACTTAATATTAGACCCCTTATAGAACAATTTAAATTACCATTTGCGCCTATCCCACTTCCTGATATTGGAACTGGGAGTTTGTATGCTGTTGAACGTTATAGCGTATGGGTTGCTGGACTTTGCCTATTCTTTGTTAGCGGCAGTGTCTTAATTATTGGTATACAAAGTAAAAGAAAAATAAGAGAGCATTTAATACGACATGAGCCTGATAGCCTATTGTAATAGATCTTTAGTTATCTATTTTATTCTATTTTCAGTTTCAATTGAGGCAAAGTTAATTAAGCCTGCCAAAAGTTATGATGAAAAGGAAATTCTCATTGTTAATGACAAGAGACGATTATACTATCCTGTAACTAATGATGGAATACGCTATTCTATTGATGGCCCGACTAGAATTGAATTTATATCTAGATATCCAGTCATTAAGAAAAAGCAAAAGAGCCATTCATTTCAGTATAACATTGTGATAGATGGTAGAGATACCATTAGAGTAAAACATCGATATAAGGTACAAGGCTCTGTTAGGTCTATTCAACATCCTAGGCATAAGTATACTTTTTCTGGTAATTATTTCATTAATCTAGAAAAGGGAGCACATTCAATAGAATTACATACTGATAAAATCCAAAAGTATCCTGTATTGATGAGGGTCATTGCAAAAGAATTTGAATCGATGGGTAAGAATAAAATGGTTATACAACCAATGGCACATAAGAATTCCGTTGATTTAATTACAAATGGTAAATCCATAAATTATTTTGAATGTGTTCCAGGTTTACCCCTTCAGATTGAAGTTGCAGGGGAAAAGTCTTTGAGAATATTATCTCGATTAGAATTTTCAGATATAATGGGCCAAGAAGAATCTTATCGTCTGAGAGTAAGTGATGGTAAAAAGGTTGTGGGAACTTATTATTTCAATACTGAGAGATCTTCTGAATCTGTTATAAATGACAGATTAAATAAGGTACCCGGGAAATGGCGTTCCTGCCAAATCAAAGTTCCCAAGGGAAAACATCGTTACAATATTGAGTCTCTAGACAAAGACAAGCTAGTGCTTACTCGATTCTTATTATATTGATGAAACTCATTAGGAAAGCCATCTATTTTTTTTCCATTTTTTCCATTATGAAAAGTGGCACTCCTCTTGAATATAAAATATCAATTACAAGTGGATACGATAATAATGTAATGCGTTTTTCAGAAAATGAATTCAAAAGAGCAGCAAGTGATACTGTCATTTTGGGTGAGGCTAAAACATTTGATAGTTACATCACCAAAGCCAAAATTACAGCAGAAAAAATATTTGTAATTAGTAATTCTAAATTAATCAAAATTAATGGTGTTTATACCCTATCTGATTTTAGGGACATTCCAGAAAAGAAATATTGGTCTGGTGGAATTGACGCTGTTTACAGATGGGGGTCTTACAAAAATATTAGATATTCACTTCGCCACTTAGATAAGTTCTATCTTAGACATTATGTTGATAGAGATATCAGTGCAACTTCATTAGCCCCATGCCTATTTACAGATAGAGACCAGACTATTAATTTATCCCATAGATTATCCAAGAACTCTTGGTTCAATATTAGCTCAGGATACCTTCAAAGGTATTATGCAAGACCTTTTACTGAGTTTGATCTAGATATAATCTATTTCAAGGGTAAAATAAATTATAGGTTAAAGAATTTTGGATTGTTTTCCATACAGGTAAACCGCGGATATGCTGATAACATATGTTTTACACCGAATCTAAGACCAAGCAGTTTTGACCGTTCCTACCATACTACGGAATGGTTTCTTCCTTTGAAAATAAATAAAAAGCTAAATTTTATTAAGGAAATTGGTGTTTCAGCACGTTTAGAAATAAGGGAATACGAGGCAGAAGACCCTGAAGACCCTTTGCACTCAGGAAGAAGTCACCTGGATTCAAAGTATGATTTGTGGATTAAAAAAAGAATAAATGAGGATTTTAATTTCACCCTATCCTCAAGATTTAGGACAAGAGTTACAGACTCAGAGTATGCTTGGGTAGATGACTTAAAGAGTTTCAAACAATTACAATTTTGGTTTACTATTGAATGGGGTTTTATTTATGATAAATATTAAAATTAAATTAATAACTATATTTTCGTATATGATTTTATTCAGTTGCATGCAACCCGACCAAGAAGAATTGTGGTCAATAACTAATGAGAAATCCATACATACTGATGGTTTTGCAAGGGACGTTTATATGCAAGGTGATACTGCATTTGTCGCTGCGGGACAATCAGGTGTTCAAATCTGGAATTTAGAGACAGAGGTACTAATTGATTATTATGAATCATTTGGCACAGCTGATTTCCAAGATGTGGGTAGAGTATACTATGATAATTTAAATTCATTGTTATTTATTATGGATCAGTCTAAGATAATGTTTGATGAGTATGATAGTACTTTATTTGAAGCACCAACGCCCATAGGCGATAGTCATAATGAGGATTTCTTGGTTTTGTCAGATTCAGAAGATACCTTTTACATCTATTATGTAGATCGTGATGCAGGAGATGGCTTCTTGTGGGGGCAATACAATTATGAGGAAATACCATTTATAGGTGAAATTTGGCAAAGACAGGATAATGATGGCCAAATAAGACCTAGCTCTCCAATGAAAGCTCTTTCGTACAATGGTACCCATATTGCTGTAGCTGGAGATCAGTTAGGGGTATATTTATATACTATTAGTGCAAATGGACAATCACCAAATTTTATTTCAAGAATTGATACAGAAGGTAATGCTGAGAATGTAACCATTCTGGAATATGGTTTGTTTGTCTCTTGCGATGATGCTGGCGCAAATTACATTCCAATTGAGAGTTTTACTACTGGAACTGGTGATTCATATCCTTTTGCCCAAGACCTCACAGTCGATCATATTGCTGTTAAAGATGATGTTGCATCTTTATCATTGGGATCGAAAGGTATAGCATTGTATGATGTATCTAATCCCTTAGAGCCTGAAGCAAAAGGAATATTTCCGATTGGATATGCTTACCGTACACTATTTTGGAAGGATTATCTTCTAGCTTGTACTCGTGAGGGGATAGAGGTTGTAAAAATTGAAAAGTAATTAAACATAACTTAAAATTAAGGATAGATTAAAATGAAACAGGTGGTGATAATTACCAGCTTAATGTCTTTATTATTTTCAAATGGATTTGATTCGCAGGATGGGGCACCTATACGACAAGGAGTGCATGTTGAGTGGTACAGAACTACAGCACCAGGTAATATAGGTGAGGCTATTTTTGTCTGGTCAGATACAAGATATGGAATGCGTAACATCTTTGCTCATAAAGTTAGTTCTGATGGGCAAATGCTTTGGGGAGATGATGGTGCAGTTGTTACTGACCTTCCTGGTAGGCAAGAGGATCCTGTTGCCATAACTGATGGTAATGGTGGAGTTTTTATTGCTTGGGTTGATTATAGGTTCGATGAACAAGGAGATATATATTTTCAGCATTTAAATCAAGATGGTCAAATCTTATTAGATGATAATGGAATAGCGCTAGCTCAAATCGAAGGAAAACAGATTACTATTAATATGTGCACGGATAGTCTCGGTGGTGTTTTCGTTACATGGCAAGATAAGCGCAGTGGTATAGACGATGATATTTATGGTACACATATTTCTGCCTCCCATAATATTGTATCACCTGGAGTTGGTGTTCCTATCGTTACAGAAGGTGGAAATCAAAACTCTAAAACAATAGAATATGCTGGTGATGGAGAGGCTTTTATTGCTTGGGCGGATTTTAGAGAGGGTGCTAACGCTGACATCTATGGACAAAGGTTAAATACCTCTATGGAAAGTATTTTCCCGGAAAATGGTTTGCCAATTGCTTCTAGCGAAGAGCAAGAACTGAAGCCTCGTACCACTTTTATGGAAAATAATGTCTCCTTTCTTGCCTGGAAAGAAGGAGATGAGAATTCAAAAGTATTATATCAACTAGTTAATGCTGAAGGTCTTGTCCTTGACAATGCAGGTTTGATATCGAATAGTGAATCCTTGCAAACGGCACCCAGAGTTAAAAGAAATTCAAACGGAGAGGTATTTGTCAATTGGAAAGATCTTAGAGACGACCCAATAAATGGAGATCAATATTTTCAAAAAATAAACATAAATGGAGAAAGACAGTGGGGAGATGGCATACGTATTGATCCAATTGACGATGTAGATTTTAGTGCGAGATTTGCCCCAGGTGGAGATGGCGACCTGAATGTAATATGGGAAAGAGGAACCTTCCCAGAGGTAGACATCTACTACCAGAATATTAATTCTGATGGTTCCTTTGGGTTAGGCCAGCCCTACCCAATTTCTGATGCTCCAGGATACCAATTCGCACCGATATTAGTGGGCAATACTGAAGATGGTCTATATGGCATATATGGTGACCAAGGAACAGGCAGTATTTATCTTAAAGTGCAGAAAATAGGTAGCGATTATTTGCCAGAGTGGGAAGAAAGCGGTTTAACTGCTTTGCAAGGGTTAGATGGTGACGTTAATTACACAAATGCATACAGGATAGGTAGTGAGGATATGTATTTGGTATGGGAGGATAATAGAGCAACAAAAAAAATATATGGCTCCCATATAGCTGGGTTAGAAGTAGCAGACAAGAATGGGAAAAAAATGACTTTTGGAGATAACTCTTCATCAGAAACTGATTTTTCTACACCGAAAATCATAAATGCCTCAAGTGGTATCTACACAGCTACATTCGATGGTTCTTCAACACCTAAATTCATTAGGATTAATCGATTTGATGAAAATCTAAATAATTTATGGGATTCATCAGGGGTCGCATTAAACGCAGTGTTTGACATGCGAAATGTTCTTTTGACAGAATTATCTGATGGTGTCGGTTGCTTTTGGTCTGAGAGTAGAGGGATAAATTATGATGTGTATTATCAAAAAATTAATCTCGATGGAAATCTAATTTTTGATGAAGATGGTATTGAGATAGTTGATTCTAATGGTGATGACTATATTATGGCTGTATTACCAACTCCTGATGGTAAATTCATGATTTTCTGGATGGAGGATGCTTGGCCAGCAGCTTCATTAAAATTTTCAAAAATTGATGAACAGGGTAATACCGAGATAGGCTGGAATCCAAATGGTAATGCACTAAGTGATGCCTCTTCTGATTCTCGCCATCTTCAGGTAAAACCGGTAACTGATGGCAGTGGTTTGCTTGCCATTTGGATTCAAGATGGCAATTTTTCAGACATATACTCACAATTCATCGACTGGGAAGGAAATATATTATGGTCGGAAGGTGGTGTCCCTATTGTAAGTGAAGATAATGACCAAGTAAACGTATCATTCGAATTTAATGAGGCGGGCACCCATGCTTATTTAGTATGGCAAGATTATCGAAACGGGTCTGATTTTGAGATATTTGGCTCATCTATCGATTTAACTAGTGCAACAATTTCAGACGTAAATCAATTTTCTGTTGATACTACCGATCAATATAATCCTAAACTTAAATCTATATCAGATAATGAATTTTTTTTAATATGGGAAGACGAAAGAGGTTATTATAATGATGATCCTTTATTAATTAATGGGGTCGACCTGTATGGTAGTGGGTATGTATTAGGACAGGGGATGACAACAGAACTCAATGGTGTTCCAATATGCATTGCCTACCATAAGCAGCAAAGTGTGAACATAACGAAATACCAAGGAGATGAATACTTTTTAGATTGGGTTGATTTTAGAAGTTCAGGAAAGGAAGACCTGGCCAATTATTATGGGAAAACTTTGGTAAAGGCAGAATTATTATCGCTCTCATCTTGTGGAGATTGTGATGAGTTGCCTGAAACATTTTCAATAATTAACGCATATCCTAATCCATTTAATGGAAAATTATATTTTGATATAGTAATACCAGAAAAGCAGTCTGTTGATTTTAAAATCTATGACCTAGTTGGTAATATTGTTTATGATAGATTTTTGATTCCTGGTATCGCAGGGAATTATAGGATTAATTGGGATGCGAAAGACTTAAAAGGCAACCCTGTTTCAAGCGGAGTTTACTTTTATAAAGTAAATATAAACCACACAATTACTAGCGGTAAAGTAACTTATTTAAAGTAATAAATGAATAGAATAATTAGTATTATGTTGGTCTTTCCGTTATACGGACAAGTTTTGGACAATAGGTATCACACGCTAGAGGAAATATATTCATTGATGGATTCAATCAATCAAATTGAAGCCATAGAAGATTGGGTTCATTTAGATACCATTGGTTTTTCTACTCAAGAAAATATTCCCATACTTGGAATGAGAATTTCAGATAATGCAGCTATCAAAGAGGATGAACCTCGAGTTCTATTCATAGGTCAGGTTCATGCTGAAGAAATATTAGGGATTGAGATAGTTCTAGACTTAATGAAAGATCTTCTTTTCCCGGATGCAAGTATCCATACGCATATGAATATTCTAAAACAATATTTGGATATTTGGCTTATACCTACTGCAAATCCTGAGGGTTTAAATGTAGTTCATGATGGACTAGACCTAAGTTATAGGAAAAATAAAAGGGACCTTTCTCCAAGCGGCCCTATTCCAAATGGTTTATTTGACTACGATCCATCGATAGGCAATGATATAGATGGTGTTGATCTAAATCGTAATTTTCAATTCAATTGGGCTTTTGGTGATACATTCTTAGAACCAGACAACTCTGATTATGCATCACACTATGATTACTATAAAGGTGAGGAACCATTTTCCGAAAGTGAAGCCATAGCAATAAGGGATCTAGCTCTGGGAAATGATTTCGTTTTTTCAATTGTTTGGCACAGCTCAAGATCTGGCAATCTAAGCGAGAAAGTTTTTACTTCTTGGAAATGGGAGGAAGTAAAAGAATCTCCTGATTTAGGTATAATGAAATCCATTGGTGATCATATAGCCGAATCCATTGAAACAGAGGATGGCACTAGTAGTTATCTTTCAGTATACAGTGGATCTAGAAATGGTAAACTTCACGATTGGTTTTACAGAGAAACTGGGTCTATACAGTATTTAATTGAAGCGGGTACTTCTAACTTGCAACCTGATAGTGCTCTCGTTGAGAATACCATCGCAAGAACAAAACCAGCGATGGTATATTTAATGGATCGTGCAATCGGGTACTACGCTGATGCATCTCAGATTACTGGAATAGTATATGATGCACATACAGGAACCCCAATTCAAGGGGTGAATGTAGAGGTAGCTGAGCATAAAGGTGGCGTAATTAAACCGAGATTGACAAATGAATTTGGAAGATATAGACGAGTTTTAGATGTTGGAACATATAGCTTCTCCTTTAAGGCACATGGATATCTTAGTCAAGAAATATCACTGGTTGCAAATAATAGTAGTATTACAGATCAAGATATATATCTCCAACCTGCACCAATTCATCAATTAAACATTAAACTTATAAACGACCATACCGATATCATCACTATATCTGGAAGCATATCAAATGAATACTATTCAGACGCTATTACAATATCAACGGGCGACAACTTTTTTCAATTACCAGAGGAAGAGTATGAAATAGAATTTCCGATGTATAACGAATATGTCCCTTGGCAAAAAACTATCAATTTGAACAATGATTTCGAGATAATAACACCATATGAGGATGGTCTGATATCCGATCTCAGTTATTCTTTTCCTTGGCAAGAATCCATTGGTACTTGGATAATGTGCGATACTGTTCTCAAGACGCAGGAGGGTACTCTATATGAAAATATGGACTCTATTTCTAGCGAAATGTCAATGATGTCTGATGCTATTGATGTTTCAGGAAGTAATCGTGTTGTTGTGAAAATTGATCATCGATATGAAACTGAATGGGATCATGATATGATATCAGTAAAATTACTTGATGCGAGCGATTCGTTATTAGCTTCCAAATTATGGTCAGGTGATCAATGGAATCATTTCAAATCAAATTTATTAACAGCAACCTCAGATAGCCTATTTGATTCCGTTCGTGTGTTGTTGTCTTTTTCGCCGGATGGGACAGTTAATTATAGAGGGTGGGAAATTAGGTCAATCAATTTATTTGCGATTTCAGATGAAAATTTGAGTATAAAAGAAATTAATCAGAATAGAATTCCAGATATCACTATGGAAATAAGTGGAATCTACCCGAATCCTTCAAATGGTAGATTTCAGATTGAGTTAGATCAATATCCTGGAGGGAAAGCAGTGTTAGACATATACAATCTTCTTGGTCAGCAGCTTTATTCAAGAAAAATTAATGATATCAAACTCGGTAGAAACTATATTAATATTGATTTGGCTCATTTGAATGGAATAATATCTAGTTCTGGAGTTTTATTCGTACGCATAGCAACACAAAAACAACAGGTAGTAAAAAAATGTATTTTATTAAAAAATTAATAACATTTCTGACTTTTTCTTTCACAATACTATTTTCTGATGGAATGTCATTCCGTGGCAAGACAGCACATCAACTGATTGGCAGATCCGTGCCATTATCATTTGTTAATATTCTAACAAGTGACTATGATATTTTGCCATCTCAGATTACTCCAAAAAGAGGAAGCTATTTGATAATATCACCAGATGGCATTGCAAACTATTTAGATGATTTTGTCATTTTTAAAAAATCGCAGGGATTCGACGTTTTAGTTTTAACACTATCAGAAACAGGTGAATCTGCAGCAGATGTGAAAAATGCTATTCAAGAGAAATACAACTCAGACCCAATGCTTGAGTATGTACTTCTTATTGGTGATGTTGATGGATTTGCGGCGTGTCCATCATTTTACTATGGTCCTGAGAATGATGTAACCGATCAACAATTTGTACATCTAGTTGGAGATGATGTTGTGCCAGATGTTTTTATTGGAAGGTTATCGATAGACTCATTATCGGATTTGGCTGTGATCATGTCCAAGACGATTCAGTATGCAAGAGATCCTCTCGCATTTGATGAAAATTGGCTTGACAGAGGGCTTGTAGTAGCTGGCAATTACTCGAATACCTATCCTATACCCATAACACCAAAATGGACATCATACTGGTTGATGGATGAATTGTTGAATTATGGTTATAGCCAGATAGACACAGTTTTTTATCCTCCTGTTCAACAAGGCGCATCCTACATTATACCGATTATTGATAATGGTGTTGGTATTGTAAATTATAGAGGATGGGGTGACGCAAATGGCTGGCATTATCCTGAATTCCATGTAGAAGATGTAAATGATTTGAATAATGGATGGTTAACACCAGTATTTATGAGTTATGTTTGTAATTCTAATGATTTTGCCAACAGTGTTGACCCCTGTTTATCAGAGGCTGTGTTAAGAGGAGGAACACCAACTGTTCCAAAAGGGGGCGTTGCTTTTATTGGGCCATCTGACTTACATACTAGTACAAAATACAATAATGTGATTAATGCCTATATGTATGATGCAATGCTCAATAAGGATGTTTTTGAGTTGGGCCCTGCAATGCAAGCTGGTCAGTATGGACTCACAAAAGAATTTCCAGCACAGAGTGGCCCTGGAGAAGCCCAAGAATTTTATGCAAATGTGTATAATATACTAGGAGATCCTTCATTGCAGGTTTATTTGGACAGACCGAAACAGTTTTTAATCAATTCAAATGAATTGTTTGCAGATAATGGTTTTGTTCAGATAACTGTTACAGAAAATAATTCTGGACTACCAGTTAATAATGCTGTTATCAGTATAATGGAAAATGACCAAATATTAGCAAAAGGAATTACTAATGAGCTAGGTAGATTTATTGTTACTTTAAATCTTGATGGTATCTATTCTGTTGAAGTATATGCAAATAAAGGTGGATATATTCAAGGGTACGAAAGTTTGATTGTACAAGAGCCTTCTCAGGGAATAATACTTTCAGAGGTTCTTTTGAGCAGCGATGCGACACTTTATCCCACCCTAGGGTCGATTTTTAATTTTGGAATTTCACTTAAAAATAATTCTACTGATGTAATACCAGCATCCAGTGCTAGTATTTCTTTTTCTGATAACGTTTACCCATCTTCAATCGAATTAGAAATTCCCGAATTAACTGTAGGAGAATCAACGTCAATAGAAAATATTGGAGCAACTGCAATCGATATAGATGAAAATGATGCAATAATTGGAACTCTTTTATTGAATGATGGGTCTTCATATGATTTTGCAATTAATATTGAGTTACCTGTTTTTGGGATAGAATTTATCAATCAACCGGCACCATCCAGCGAATTTCAGCCTGAACTAAGAATTACAAATTATTCATTTGGAGATTATTCAGATGTTTTGATTGAGATATCTGAACTATCAGATGGTTCTACGGTCATAGAAAATAGTACTTTAGATTATTATTCAGATCTCCCACCTTTTGAAGAAACAGAACAAAGTACTAATTATGATATTATTTTAGAAGATGTAGCATATGGTAGTGATTTAACATTCATGGTTAATCTTATTAAAAACGGGTACTTAATTTATTCGAAGGAAGTACCTCTTCACATAGTACCAACTAACGAAAATTACCCTGTTGCTCCAAACAATTATGGTTATTGGGCCTACGATGACTTAGATCAAGGTTTTGAGCAGCAGCCAACATTTGATTGGATCGAGCTAGACCCAAATTACGGGGGAAGTAACGCTACACATTTTCAATTGGATGATGATGATCATATTGATATATCATTACCTTTCTCTTTCAAATATCATGGGGTTGTTTACGACCAAATTACAATAAGTTCTAATGGATGGACGTCGTTTGCTGGATGTGATATCGACTATTTTTGGAATATGTCCATACCAATGTTCATGGGTCCAAAAGCTATGCTTGCACCATTTTCTGATGATTTGGAGACAATTGATACAGATGGTGATGGTGAGATTGATAAATGGATTGATGTGTATGTTTGGCATGATGATGTTGGCGGGCGTTTCATCATCCAATGGTCAAGAGCGTTAAATGGATATGATGAAGTGACTGAAGAGACATTTGAAATAGTCCTCTATGATCAGGACGCCATGCCAACTGAAAGTGGTAATGGAGTAATTGAATTTCAATATTTAGAGATTGAAGATGTCGATGTGACAAAAAATTACTCAACTGTTGGTATTGAGGCTCCTGAAAAGAATTATGGACTTCAATATGTTTTCAATAACGTTTATGCACCTGGTGCTGCACCGCTTGAGGATGGTAGAGTTATACGATTCACCACAACACCACCATCAAACTATGTTGCCTCTCTGGATATTAATTCTACCCCAATTCCAAATAAATTTAAATTAGGTGTAGCTTATCCAAATCCTTTTAATCCAAAAACTAACTTTGATTTGATGATTCCATTTAATGGCAAGGTTGATTTATCGATTTATGATATACTTGGTAGAAAAGTAAGAAATCTTAATAAAGGGATGATGGTTGCGGGAAATTATAAATTTTCATGGGATGGTATAAATGATCTAGGCAAATTAATGGCCTCTGGTACCTATTTTATAATGGTTAATTATCAAAGTAGTTCGCAAATTCAAAAAATATTGTTCCTGAAATGAAAAAAAATATTAAAATATACACAACATCATGGTGTGGACCATGCAAGTCTGCAAAACAATTATTAAAAGAAAGAGGATATGACTTTAAGGAAATTGACATAGAAGAAAGGGACTGGAGTAGAGAAGATCTTTTTAAAAAAACCGGCGGAAGAACGGTGCCACAGATTGTTATTGATGAAGAAACCATAGGTGGATACGACCGCCTTCTCCAGATAGATCAGGAGGGAAATTTGTGATCTTAAAAAAAATAAAACTCAATTTTTACAGGGTTCTTTTTTTTACAGGAACCCTGTTTTTTTTTATTGAATGCGCAGGTAGAGTTAAACCTTGGAATTTTGAGGATGTTTATTCACTCGATGTACATTTAGTTGAATCAAGCGATTGGTTAACTAAAGAATATAAAAATCAAAATGATCTAAGAAAAATCATGAAAAAGCAGTTCCAATATTTTTTGAAAAAAGACATGCGAATATATGAAAGGCTGGAAATTAACTTTGAGATGATGGATAATGCACTAAATGCAGCAGATAGTATTAATAAACATATAATAAAGATATATGAAAGACTAAAAGAAACACCTGGAGATAGCTTGGGTTCAGTACCTAAAGATTCTTCCTTTTCGTATGAGAAGATTATTCAAGTGAGTAG